>CANQNA010000186.1 GCA_947625005.1 uncultured Bacilli bacterium | reverse complement strand
AAAAAGGGGAACGAGTGTTAATTCCTATAAACATGCGAGATGGAAGTATTATTGCAGTTGGAAAAGGGAATGATGATTGGAATAATTCAGCACCACATGGAGCAGGAAGAATAATGTCAAGAATGAAAGCAAAGGAAACATTTAATCTACAAGAATTTGAAGATAGTATGAAAGGTGTATATACTACATCAGTAAATCAATCAACAATAGATGAAGCGCCATTTGTATATAAACCTATGCAAGAGATAATAGATAATATAGGAGATACTGTTGAAATACAAAAAATGATAAAGCCTATATATAATTTTAAGGCAAGTAATTAGGAGGAACTATGTATAACGTAAATAAATTGATAAATAGTTTAATAAAAGATCATGATGTAGATTTAGTTGAAGAAAAAATAGCTTTAAAATATTTTAAAGATAATGAAATACAAGTAAAAGGAAATAGCAGTTATGAAGATGCAAGTTTGGTAGATTGTTTACCAAAAGGAAAAGAGTTTATTGTTATATGTGATGAAGAAAGTAGTAATGAAAGTGGCGATTATAGTTGGTGCTTTCAAATAATGATAAAACACAACGGATTATATTATGTTTTAACAGATAGAGGATAAGGAGGAACTATGAATAAAAAAGATATAAATATAGGAGATATACTTTATTGGAATACAACAGGAGCATTTAAAAGTAAGATATCTTTAAAATGTAAAGTCATTGATATAGGAAAAAAGTGGATATGGGTTCAAGTATATGGACATTTAGCATATAACAATTTATTATCAGGAAATTTAAGTAAAGAACCATTACATAAAGTAACAAATAATAATTTTAAAGAGGAGGAACTATGAACGAAGATAAAGAATTAGAAGAAGCGGTAAAGAGGTTAAACCATGTTGGGGGAATTAGTTTTGAAGTTCATGAAGCTATAAAAACAGTATTACAAAGATTAAAAAAATCAAAAGAAGAATGTAGACAATATAGAGAATTTATTTTTGTAACAGGGGGAAAAGATATTGAAGATATTACAGCAACTCAATATATAAAAATTCAGCAAGAAGGGTATTTAAGAGGTAGAAAAGAAGAGCAAGAAAAAGCAAAGCAATTTATAGAAGAAAATTTAAAAACTAAAAAGAAAATAAAAGAAATATTGGAAGAATTAAAAGCAAAAAAAGAATATAAAGCAGAACCAGAGCCGATAAAATATACATACGAGATTTTAAAACCTGGTATGACGCCATATCATGTAATAATACCTACGATGACGATAGATGAAGTTGAGGAAATGTTACAAGAATTATTGGAATTATTGAAGGAGGACTAGCTTATGGAATTAGGAGAAGCCAAAAAAAGATTAAGCCAAAAATTAAAAAGTGAAGAAGTATTAGGAATGGTAGTACATATTGATAAGATTGTAGATGAATATATTTTAGATAATATCGCTATAAAAACAGTATTACAAGAGTTAAAAGATAAAGATAAAAAAATAGAATTTTATAAATATGAATTAGCCACATATAAAAAAGAGGAGAGTGAACTTTATTCGGAGATAAAAAATAGAGGAGAATCATTAAAAAATTCTATACCGAAAGAGAAAATAGAAGAGATAATACAAAATAAATCCGTCAGTATGTTTGAAGGGAACGCTGAATATCCAAATAATGCAGAAGAAATAAAATTAGTTGAATACATAAAAACTGATGATTTAAAAGAATTGATAAAATAAAAGAGACTAATTAAAGAAAATAAGAGAGTAAAAAGATAAATAAAATTTTAAAACGGAAAAATTTGAAACGGCAAAAAATTTTTGGAACGGAATTTTGGAACGGATAAATTTGTGTGTAAAATTATCCAGACAAGACAAATTTTGACACATTGTAAAGAAAAATACTATACTAATACAATGATTTACAAAATATTTATAAGTATTGAAATATCAATTAAAAACAACACACTAGGATTAATTTTAAGACATTAAAAATATTAAAATGACAATTATATAACTGAATATAAAAAATAGTTTAAAATTGATCGTAGAGCCTTACAAAAAGGAATAACAAAAAATAGCCTATTTTATAATATAGGCAATAAAAAAAAGAAGCATTAAGGCTTCTTTTAATAATGTTTTGCTAAATCACTTATAAATTTAAATATTAAGTATATTCCACCAAATAATATGATACAAATCCATTTTAAAATACTACCGATTATGTTAAAAATTGTCATGTATTTTTGGTCTTTTTTCTCTTGTTCTTGTTCTTTTATTTGTTGTTGCTGTAATTGATAAGCAATTATTGTATTTTTTGCTTTCTGATCGTTTTCATATACTTTTTTGACTTTGTTTAGTATTTTTTCGTAATTATTATCGATAAAATTTCTTTCGATTTCATTCTCTCCAACGTTTTGAATTACTTTGTCCCTTGTTACTTTTAAAGATAAATGAATTAACCCTTTTTCTAGTCCTTCACGTTCAAAACAATTATAAAAGCAATTTTTCAAGTCGTTTTCAACTGCAATTTTCAAGTCTCTTTCATATTG
>CANQNA010000185.1 GCA_947625005.1 uncultured Bacilli bacterium | reverse complement strand
AACATTTATATGAATAGAAAACAAGTTCTTGTTATTAGTATCAGTTAGAAAAAGTGTTTTTATAAGCAATTTTTTTACGATTAAAACAATCTATAAATTTTAAAATTTGTATAAACTTATTTTATTATTTAAGCTAAAATAAGCATTTATACATTAAAAAAACATAGGCAAATATAATTTATATTTTAAATCCGTGTAGTTTTAAATGACAAGTTCATTGCTTTTTTATTTTCTTTTAGATATTGTAAGTTCTTTTTTCCATTTTTCACTGTGCTTTTCAATTATATTATTAAAAACATTTATATCTTCTATAAATGTGTTAACGCTTGTATAATCTCCAAAGATTAAAGCTTCTAAAAGTTGATAATCAATACTATTATTTCCGTTTTGAGAATATAATATTGCTAACTCCAATTTTTTATCAAAGCTCATTATTTCTTTTCGTCTATAAGGATAATCAGAACTAAAATCATATTGATGCCATAAATTTTTATTATTAGGAGTGTTTGCTAAAAACGTTTCATAATAATTAGAATCTATATTAATTAAACACCAATCTTTAAAATATTTTTTACCACTATAAAAGGCATTTAAAGCTTTTTTTAATAAAATTTTTTTAACAGTTATTACAACATCAATATTTTCACAAACAAAATTTATTTTTTCGCTATATTTGTGTGCAAAATCAATTAATTTTTCTATATTATTATAAGACAATGTTTTAGGGATAGTAACTATTAAACGATGATAAAAGCTCATCTCTTTTTCATTTGTTACTATTTTGTTTTCAATTTTTTGACTGCGAAAAAGATTTCCATCAATAAATTTAACTATATTATTAAAATTGATATTATTTATTTGAGGTTTAATCATAAATAAGCCAAAAATTTCATGTCCTATTGTTTCATTACTAATAATTGGGTCACCATATATTCTAAGCCAATAGGGTAATTGCATTATTGAACCCCAAAGGACACTATTTTTATAAAATTGTAAAGTTGGTAATTTAGAATTGAAAAGTAATTTTTTGCAAAGGTTTAATTGCTTTTTTAAATTTTTAATTTGAACTATATATTCAAGTGGCAAAATTAAAAGTTTATTTCTACAAATTTCATATGCTATATCATATATATTGCCTTCAAAATTCCATATTTCTTGATATTTTTCATAATATTTTTTATAAGCTGGAGAATTGGGATATTTGTAGTAATATTCAAAAAAATTATTACACATAATAGCAAAACCATTATAAAATGCTTGGGCTTCATAAGATTGCTTTTTTATATCTGCTAAATCTTTTTTGGTTTCTTCCAAGGCTGGTAAAACAAATTCTAAATCAAAATCTAGGATATAATTTGTGGCCTTATCAATAATTTCACTATCTAGATTTTTAAGTAATTTTTTTTCTTTTTGTTTAAAATAATTGCGAAGTTCAATCATTTCTTTAATTATAGAAGGAACATTTTTTGTAGTTTTTAAATAATATTCAATTTCTTTTTCATTAAATTCGCAATTTCGATTATAACTAATAATCGTTTCCATTATGTATCTAAAATCTTCAGCATTTCCATTTTGCATTGCTTTTTTATATTTTTGAATATTAGCTTCTAAATGTCTTTTAATATTATTAATTTTATTTATCCATATTGTTTTTAATTTTTTTAATAATGCTGATTTAAATTCTTCAGGTGAAATATAATCTTGGGGGTCTAAACCTAATATTTTTCTTTTTTTAGCAAGAGCAATTTCTTTTCCGTGGTTTATTCTTTCTTGGTGCTCTTTATAACGTTTAGTATCTGTTAATATTTTTGTTTTTTCTTTTTGAATGTTGGCAATGATAGATGTTAGAATGCAATGATTTTGAGTATTGATGATGTTAGGAATTATTTGTATTGTTTTTTCATCTTCCACTAAAGGAATTAACTGATTAGAAAAAGTAATTTTAATTTCTTCACTAGGAATATAATTATTTAATTTATCAACTATTATTTGAGCAATATCATTGGTAAAAAAAGGTAATACTATATTATTATTAATTGTAATATATGGTACTTTTCTTATATATACTTCATTTGTTACTTTATTAAAATCAAATTTTAAATTTCCTTCATACTTAATTTCTTTTAAAATAAATTCATTAGAAGTAATAGTTGATTTTAAATCAAAGCAATTAAAGAATATGAAATTGTTTTGGGTTTTATCGTAACATTTATAGTTACATTTAATTTCACTATTTTTTACTAATTCTTTTAATGATTCAGTATATTCATATAAATAAGAATAGTATGGTTGGGTAAGGAACATGTTTTTTTCCTCTTTTCTTAATTGCTTATTATAACATTTATAGTAATATTTGTAAAGGAAGAATAAATTGTTCAATTAAATATTTCATGCAATTTTTAATTTATTTTCTTTACTCTAGCATATTCTTTAGAAATGTTATATTGGTTTAATAAACTACTTATTTCTTTTTCTTTAGATATAGCAGTATTCTTAATTGATGTATCTTTATTAAGCATTAAAACATAGAGCATATTAAGGCAATTT
>CANQNA010000184.1 GCA_947625005.1 uncultured Bacilli bacterium | reverse complement strand
GAATAGATACTTTACGTTTTGGACCACTTAAACCAGTTGGATTTGATGATCCAAGATTTTGTAAAAGACCATATGCAGTTGTTCAATTAAGGCAAGATAATAAAGAAGGAAATCTATATAATTTAGTAGGTTTTCAAACAAATTTAAAATTTGGCGAGCAAAAAAGAGTGTTTAGTAAAATTCCAGGTCTTCAAAATGCGGAATTTGTTAAATATGGCGTGATGCATAGAAATACATATATAAATTCAAGCAAATTATTAGATGAAACTTATAATTTAAAAAGTAATAAAAATATATATTTTGCAGGTCAAATTACAGGTGTTGAAGGTTATGTTGAATCTATTTCTTCTGGGTTAGTTGCTTCTTTAAATGCAGTAAACGATTTTTACTATAAAGAAAATTTTGTAAATGATGCCCAAAAATGTAATTTTACTAATAAAAATTATTATGTGAAAAAACAAAATACATATAAAATTATATTTCCAGAAACTACAATAATTGGAGCTTTAGCAAAATATGTTTCGACTTCAAATGATAATTTTCAACCAATGAATGCCAATTTTGGTATTTTACCAGAATTAGAAGGAAAGAAAATTAAAGATAAAAAATTAAGATATGAAGAACTTGCTAATAGAAGTTTAAAAATTTTTATTAAATAATAAGGCATAAAAAATAAAAAATTAATGAAAATTTGCAAAAAAAATGGTGTAGAATTTTTAAATTTATGTAAAACTATTGCAAATTTTGCCAATATTTGCTATAATTATAATTAGTGTTAACATAAACACAAAAAATGAAGGGAGAATTATTATGGAAGATAATAATAAAGAAAATAATGAATCATTGTCAAAATATATGGAAAAAATAGTAGAGGCAATGAAACAATCAAAAGAAAAGCAAGACACTATAGATTATAAAACGAATCAATTACGTGAAGAAAATCGATTTGTGTTAGTTGAAGATGGAAAGAAAGAAGTTAGTAGGCTAAAACAAGAAAAAGAAGAATTTGATAAGATGACAATAAAAGCATTAATTTATGCTAGAAAGCAAGTTTTATTAAATAAGAAAAATGTTGAAAAAGAGTATCAAGAAATGGCAGAAAAAGTATTGAAAAGCCAAAAAGAAATAGAAGCCAAATTAAGAGCCTTTTTATCAAGAGAAATAACTGATGAAAAAAGAGAAATAGTAAAAGAAAGTGCAAAAAAATCAGAAATGAAATTAAAAGAGCATATGGATAAATTTCAACACTTACTTATGTTGAAAAGAGCAAAATTGGATGAATATGAAAAAAATATAGAAGCATTTGCTCTTCAATTAGGAGTAGAAGATAAAATTAAAATGACATATAATGAAAATGCAAAAAATAAAGTAGAATTAACTTTAGATGAAAAAGAATTATTAGACGAAGAAAAATCAAAAAAGGAGCAGGAAGAAACAAAGACTGCAGAAGAATCAAATGAGAAAAAAAGTCAAAGTAATCCAGAAAATATAAAAGAAGAAGCAGAAAAAGCAAACATTGATGAAAAATCAGAGGAATTAAATAATTTTAAACCATCAGTTGCAGAAGAATTATCAAGACAAATTAGAGAAGCAATGAATATAACACAAGCACATAGTAATAATAATAAAACTTCAAATAAAGAAGAAGTTCAAGAAAAACAAGAAGAAATAGAGTTTGAAGAAATTGCACAAAAACCAAAATTAGTAAGCATAAATATTAATGAATGTCTTGGAAGAGTAATTGCAACAACTGAAGACGGAGAAAAGAAAGTTTATAAATTAAGTGAAATTTTTGGAAACAAAAAGCAACTATTCAAAAGTAAATATGTAAAAGAAGATTGCATTCATCTTTGCAAAGATAAATTTAAAGGAAGACTATTAGCTAGAAAGGTTAACCCAGCAATTATTAGTGTATTAAAAGATGACATTGATATGAGAAACTTATACTTAAAATGTTTAAAAGAAAAGAGAGAATTACCTTTTGAAATTGTACATGATTTAAGAAATTCAGGATTAGGTTTCTTTGATAAATGGGCAATGCGTAGATGTGCTAAAGCAGAAAATAAAATTCCTGGAACAAAAGTAATATTTGAAGAAAGATTATGGAATAAAAACAAAACATTACCAAAACCAAAAATGCAAAATACGGGCAAAGACATACGAAAAGAAGTAAGAGTAGATAATAAGGATGGCATAATAGAAGCTGAAGCTAAAAAATCAATAGAAGAACCAAAAGTAAAAATGGAAAAAGAAGAGGAAAACATGAGTAAATAAAAAGAAATCTAAAATGGTAAATCTATTTTTAGAGTAGCAAATACAGAATAAAGAAAAAATTATAAGTGTAAAAAATAAAAAAAATGTAAACATAAAAACTTGGAAATTTTTCCAAGTTTTTATTGACTTTAAGTGGTAAAAATGGTAAAATAGAATCTGTTACGATAAATTGCGCAAATTGTGTAATTCCGTAGCAGTTTATTATTTTTATAGGAGGTGAAATTTAAGTGCCAACAATTAATCAATTAGTAAGAAAAGGTAGAAAAACAGGAGTAACAAAATCTACA
>CANQNA010000183.1 GCA_947625005.1 uncultured Bacilli bacterium | reverse complement strand
CCTCCTATTTTTATTTTATATTTTTATTATAGTTGTTTTTACTTAAAAATATAAGATGACGTGCGTCATCCTATTTTTTTAATCTTTTAATTTTTATATTTTAAATCCATCAAGAAAGTCATCTATTGTCATTTCTTTTAGTTTGGTTTCTTCTTTTTTCTTAGGAAGTTCTATTTCTTCTTCCTTTGGTTCTTCTTTTATTTCTTCAATATTAATAATCTTAGCTACATCTTTTAAATTTTTTGCTACACTAGAACCTGTAGAAGCTAAATCCATAATAGATATTTCACTATTTTTAATTAAATTTGTTTTTTCTCCATCAATAATTATAAAAGTATCTCTACTATTACTTATAAAAGCTCTTTTTATTAAATATGGAGTAGATTTAACTTTCTTTATTAAAACAGTTCCTCTTTTAGCTCTGCTTAATTGATTTATTTCACTTAATTTAATTCTTTTTGCTGTATTTCTATTGGTAAATACATTAATATATTCATCACTATTATTATAAGTTAAACCATTTATTACAATATCTTCTTTTAAGTTAATTCCTTTTACTCCGCTAGCTTTAGTTCCTAGAGTAGGAATTTCTTCTGTTTTAAAACTTAAATAATAACCTGTTTCTGTAACAATTAAAGTATTTTCTTTTTTCATTTTAACACTAATAACTTCATCATTATCTTTAAGTTTCATTGCTGTATAACTCTTAGAATAACGACTAACAATAAAATCATTTAAATGAGTTCTTTTTACACTACCATTTTTAGTAAATAAAACAATTTCTCCATTATCTTGTTGTTCATTTACAATATAACTTCCTACTAATTTATCTAATGGATTTAAAACTACTAAATTACTAACATGTTTACCTAATTCTTTCCATTTACATGAAGGGATTTCATGAATTGGTAAATATAAATAATTACCCATAGAAGTAAATATTACAAGTTTATTTAAAGTATTAGCTTCATACATATTAATAACATAATCATCAGGTTTTAACATAGTTTCATCATTAGCACTACTAGCATAACTTTTTAAACTAACTTTCTTTAAATAACCATCTTTAGTTAAAACAATAATAACATTTTCTTTAACTATTAAATCTTCTTCATTAATTTTAATTTCTGTTATTTCTTCTTTAATTAAAGTTTTTCTTGGTACAGCATAATTCTTCTTTATTTCTCTTAATTCTTTTTTAATTTCATTATTTAAAGTATCTTCATCATTTAAAATTTGTTCTAATCCTTGAATTAATTCTAATAATTCTTTTAAACGATTTTCTAATACTAAAACATCAAAATTAGTTAAACGATATAATTGTAACTTAACAATTGCATCTGCTTGTTCAAAAGTAAAAGCAAATTCTTTAATTAAATTATTAGTAGCATCATTTCGATCTTTACTTGCTCTAATAACTCTAATAACATCATCTAATATACTAATAGCCTTAACTAACCCTTCTGTTAGATGAACTTCTTTTTTATAAGTTGCTAATTCAAATTCACTTCTTCTTTTAACAACTTCTTTTCTATGAGCAATATAAGCATCTAAAATAGCAAGAATTCCTACTAATTTAGGTCTTCTATTAACAATTGCTACCATATTATAATTGTAATTTATTTGTAATTCAGTATTTTTTAAAAGATAATTAATTATTAAATCTTTATTTACTCCATTTTTTAAATCAATAACAATTCTTAAATTACTTTCTTTATCTGATTCATCTCTAACTTCTTGAATACCATCTATTTTTTTATCTATTCTAATATTATCTATTTTTTCTACTAAATTAGCTTTATTAACTTCAAAAGGAATTTCTGTTATTACTATTTGTTCCCTACCTTTTGTTTTAACAAATTCATATTTACTCTTTAAAACAACTTTGGCTTTACCAGATTCATAAGCTTGTCTAATTCCTTCTATTCCTTCAACTATTCCTCCTGTAGGAAAATCTGGTCCTTTTACAATTTCTAAAATAGTATCTAATCTACAATTTGGACTATCAATTCTTTTAATAGTTGCATCAATTACTTCTCCTAAATTATGGGGAGGAATATTTGTTGCATATCCTGCACTAATACCTGTAGTTCCATTTACAAGTAAATTAGGAAATTTAGCAGGAACAACAGTCGGTTCTAAAATTGTATCATCATAATTAGGTGCCATTTCTACAGTATTTTTATCAATATCTTTTAGTAATTCTTCACTAATTTTAGCAAGTCTTGATTCAGTATAACGATATGCTGCAGGAGGATCTCCATCAATTGAACCATTGTTTCCACTAACTTCAACTAAAATATGATTTTGTTTCCAATCTTGACTCATTCTAATTAAAGCATCATATACAGAAGAATCTCCATGAGGATGATATTTACCTAAGACATTACCAACAGCATTAGCACATTTTTTATGTGGCTTATCATAAGTATTATGATCTTTATACATAGCATAAATTATTCTTCTTTGAACTGGTTTTAAACCATCTCTTACATCAGGAATTGCTCTATCCAAAATAATTGTCTTACAATATCTTCCAAAACATTTCCCCATTATATCTTCTAGACTATAATCATGGATCTTCTTT
>CANQNA010000182.1 GCA_947625005.1 uncultured Bacilli bacterium | reverse complement strand
CTTGCTTTTTTCTCCCATTTTCTCTTACAATTTACTTTTTTTTATTAAATTGTCATTTACTTTTTCATTTGAGTAAAAAAATAAGAGTGATATTTTTTGTTTAGTTTTTATCACTCTTATTTTAAAATTAATTTTATTTTTTTAAATAAATTGGACTATCAACATTACCATTACCTTTAACATATTTAACATCATTATTTAAATAAAAGGTTGGTCTTACAGGAAAGTTATATGAACTACTCTTAGTTTCTGCAACATGACCATCAGCTTCAAAAGTAAACACATAACCATCCTCAGATGTTGTTTTACTTATTGTTAAGTCTCGAAGACCTAAATGCATCCAATTATGATACCTTGACTTACTTATTTCAGTTCCTTTCAATGACCAATAACTAGGATCACTTCCATAGTAATAATCGGAAACATACATTAAGCCAATATTCGCGGAATATGTTGCTGGAGAATCAAATTTTCCCATTTCATACTTATAAGCCATTTGGAAATTTGATTCTACTATTTCCCGATAACTTCCACCATTAGTTACCCACTTATTTACTTTTATTAAATCTTGGAAACTAAGACTATCATAATAAGATTTATTTAAACTTTCCTTTAATGAACTTTCATTCCAAGTATTATTTACAGTTTGACCCGATCCACTCCAAGGAAACGTTTCAATTTCACTTAATTGGCCTTTATATTCAAAAGGCTTACTAGGAATAATGGTACTAGGAGATTTAGAAAGTCCTAAATCAGTAGATGTTGCATAATCAGCTTTAATCAATTTCGCTTCATATTGTTCATCTTCATTTTCAAAAATACCGATTATGCGGTACAATTCACTAAAACTACAATTTTCAGAAGAATCTTTAAAACATACAAAGTTATTAGGATTAGTTCCCGCATAACGAATAGAATCATCTTCAGCACTATTTAGTAACATTGTATTATGTTTAACCAATCCTGTTTGTTCAAAAGAACCAGAAGCTTGTAATTTTGTTATACAATCCGTTATTTTTTCATTTGCAGAACAAAATTCATCAATATTATTAATTTTTTTCGTAAAAATTTTATGAGTATATTCTGGTGACTCTTTACCATTAGAGTCCTTAACTTTAACCCTAATCGTATATTCTTTGTTCTTTTCTAAACTTGAAAAAGTATATGTATTTTCATTTTTTTCAATAAACTCATCATTATTAATACTATAAAAATATGATGTAATAGTAATTGGATTTTCTTCATCTTCAATACCAGGTGTCGCACTTACAATAACTTTAATTGAATCAAGAGTACTTTCACTTGATATATCATCTACTTTCGGTAATGTATAGTTATCTGTAATAATAGTTGTTTCATATTTATTTGAAATATTATTTTTATCATCAACCATATAAATAGAAATAAAATATTCAGTTTCTGGATCTAAATTTTCAAATAAGAAATTATCCTCAGTAGAAGAAACATATGAAAGTTCATCCTCACTATCTTGTTTTTTATATGCATAATAATATTTACTTATAGGATTGGTTCCTGGGGTCGTATTTAATACAACTTTAACACTATTATACGTAATTGTAGTTGCTATAGAATTAATTTCTGGAACAAAATTAGTATCAATTTCTTCTTTCGTAATTAGAACTCTTCCTTTAACATTTTTTCCAGTATTATTATTTTGATCAGTTTTAAGATTAACAAAAGTAACCTCAACTTGCCATTCTTGGGTAATAGGTCCACCTGTTGCTGTTATTTCATAATCACGAGCTATTTCAAAAACCCCTTTTTGATTGGTTATATCAAAACTATCTGTATTTTCCTCTTTGCATTTAGAAAGACCACTAATACTTTCTACTAGCGTATTTTTAGGATTCGTTATTTTTACAATTAACTCTGGTTGTTTATCTTCCGTTGTATACTCTAATTCATTATTTTCTAATATTAAATATACATTATAATAATAAGTTGCTTTATTATTAGTATTGTTTGGTGTTAAAGTAGCAGATACTTTAGCGCTCTGCGTTATACTATTTCCATCTTTTTGAAAGTTATTTGCATCAGCGGTTATATTAATATTACCTTCATTAGCAAAAGTTAAAAGGTCTGTAGTTCCCGTCGTTGCATTTATTTGGGCAGTGCCTCCTTTGCCAGTTTGGGCAACAAAATACGCATATGTTGTTCCTATTAATACTAACAATATAGTTAGCAAACCAATTAATATTAGTACATTTTTTCTTTTTTTATCCACAATCAGTCACCTCGTTTATTTTCATATTATCATAGTAATATTTAAAAATCAATATTCGACAATTTTTATCCATAACTACCGAAAAAGGGCTACAAATGTAGCCATGGACAAAAAAAACTTTTTCTATATATTAAATTTAATTAATATACCGTAATTTACGCTGTAGGACCGCAATCTACCGTTTCAAAGCTCCATTTAGCTTCAAATTTCTTTGTTGCCCCATCCGCCTTACTAGCATTATATTCTTGATCCCAATTATAATTTACAAAAACTAATTCCGCAGTCCAAGTATCAGTAACAGTAGCATTTTCACCGGAAGCATCTAACTTATGTTTTAATTCACTTCCACCATTTTCTGTTGGGAAACTAAT
>CANQNA010000181.1 GCA_947625005.1 uncultured Bacilli bacterium | reverse complement strand
CATTAACAATAATATTCCATTATTATACAGCCTATATGGTGTGTATATTTTCAGTAATTTACTTTTTCTTTTTACTTATCAATTCAGAATTAACTAAGAAAGAAAAGAAACAAAGAATAATTAAATTTTTTGTAACTAGTTTATTTTGTGGATTATGTTCATCATTTATAACAATACCTTCAATTTATGGACTAATGCAGGGAAGAAGTTCATATTTTGCAAGTACTAATATATGGGGATTTAATAAAAGTGCATTAGGATTTTTTAACAATTTAATTAGTGGAAATACTTACGTAGTGGATTTAGTTAATACAAGTACGCCAGTGTTTATTACATTATTTATTGTTGTTTTAATAATATATACTTTTTTTGATAAAGAATTAACTAGAAAATATAAGATTTCTCTTTTAGGTATAATAATATTATATATTTTATCTATTAGTGTAAATTTCTTTTATTTTGGTTGGCATATGTTTCAAGACCCTGTAGGGCTACCAGGTAGATTTATATTTACTTTTAATTGTTTTTTTGTTTTAATTTCTTACAAAACATTTTTGAATATTAAAAATACAAAAATAAGTTGGAAAAAAAGATTAATAATCTGTTTAATATTTTTTGGATTATTAATTGGATCTTTTTTACTAAAAAAATATCAATATTCATATAATTTTGAAACAAGATTTATTATGATGTTATTAATAAATTTAGTGATATTAATTTTTTATCTATTTTTTATTGATAAAAAAAGATTTACTTTAATAGTATTAATATTTATATTATTGGAAATAATAGTAAATCAAGTATGGAGTTTTAATGTGAATTTGGCTTACATTGATTATACATATTTATATGTGGAAGAAAATATAAAAGATATAAAAAAGGAAAAAAAGATTATAACTAAATTAAAAAATGATACAAATGATTTTTTTAGAATAGAAAAAGAAGGCTACTTTAATAAAGGATTGATATATGATTATTATGGCATTAATTATTATGTATCGTTATATAATAAGAATTTAAATAATTTTTTGGGAAATAATAATATGTATTATAAGGATAAAAATATTATTTTTTTATCACATGAAACTGTTTATAAACCAAACTTTTTATTAAATGCTTTACTTAATATTAAGTATTTTCTAAAACAAGAAATTATTGAAAAAAATAATTATATCATTAAAAGTTGGGGATTTACAGCAAAAAATATTCAAAAAAATCAAAATGTACATACACTGAAAAAAACTGAAGAGATATTTAACAATCTTACTGGAAACAAATTTAATCTAGAATTAAAAATATTAGAACCAAAAGTTATTCTAAAAAATATTTATATAAATAATGATACATATGAATTAATAAATAAAAACAAAGATGGATTAATAGTATTTGATTATGATATAAATGATAATCAAATATTGAATTTTAAAAATTATGATAATATTACGTTTAAGAATTATGAAAAAAATGAAGAGAGGAAAGCATCAGATTTAGTTAAAATATTTTATAATGATCAGCTTGTTACTAATATAATTGAAGTAAAAAAAGGAGACAAAATAAAAATAGAAATAAAAATTCCTAAAGAATTGAATTCCATTCTTTATTATGATGGTAAAATAGAATACATTGAAACAAAGAAGTTTAAAAAAATTATAAGTTATTTAAATGAAAATATAATAACAAATATTAAATTGAATAAATTTGGCTTTACAGGAAATTTACAAGTTGATGATAATAAAAATTTGCTTTTACTAACTATTCCTTATGATAATTCTATAGAAATAAAAGTAGATGGTAAATCACAAAAATACTCTAAATATTTAGATGGAATTATAGGTTTAAATGTAGAAAAAGGTTATCATAATATAGAATTTATTTATCACATAAAAGGTCTAAATTTGGGAATAATAATTTCAGTAAGCAGTTTAATAATTTTTATTTTATATGAAATAGGTATTGAAAAAATAAAAAAAAGTAGATATAATAAAATTGATAATAAGGAGGAGATTTATTAAATGAAAGAAGCAAGTGGAGAATTAAGTATGACTGCAGTAGCAGTAGTTGCTATTGCAGCGATTGGAGTTGTTTTTACAACATTAATATTTCCAACAATTAAAAGTAGTTTACAAAGTAGGCAACATTGTGCAGATGCTTATAGTTGCAATTGTGGTGCTACTGATAAAACTTGTAACTGTGTATATTTGGATGGTAATAGTGAAAAATCCATTAAATGTCCAAATAATACAAATACACAACCGACTACACAACCATCATAGGATATAAAAATAATAATTATAAAAAGGTTTGATATTTTATGAGAGAGGCTATAGGTGGAGCGTGGATTTTAGGTATTGTTGTGACCTTTATAGTTCTCTTTGCCTCTTTTTTGGCTATATCTATTAATTATTCTAAAGCATTTAAAGTTAAGAATAATATTGTAGATTTAATAGAGAAAAATGAAGGAATGACAACAAAAACCGTTAGTGATATATATGGATATTTAGAAACACAAGGTTATATTTTAAAAAGTGAATGTAGCTCAGGATATACTGGATTTGATAGAGATGGAGTGGCAGATAATTCTAAAAAAGCATTATATTGTGTTAAAAGAAATCAACTTG
>CANQNA010000180.1 GCA_947625005.1 uncultured Bacilli bacterium | reverse complement strand
TCTATTTTACGAAATAATGATATAACTGTTAGAAAAGTTTTTAAAATAACTAATGAAGAATTTAAAAATACTTATGAAATAACCAAAGAAGAGTTATTACAGCAATTCCCTTTTACAGTTTCTTCACTACAAGAAATAAAAGCTTGGGATGAAAATTTAAGATTAATTGAGGAAATTCAAAATGAAAAAAATAGAAAATATTGATTTATTAAAATATGAAAAAGAATTATATGAAGAAGGTTTTTCTTTAATTGCTGGAGTGGATGAAGTAGGTAGAGGCCCTTTATATGGTCCCGTTGTTGCAGCGGCTGTTATACTACCTAAAAATTATCAATTAGAGGGATTGACTGATTCTAAAAAATTATCAGAAAAAAAGCGAGAACAATTTTATGAAATTTTAATGAAAGAAGCTATTAGTATTGGAATAGGTTCCTCTACTCCCAAACGAATAGATGAAATAAATATTTATCAAGCAACTAAAGAAGCTATGAAGGAAGCAATAAATAATTTGAAAGTTAAACCAGAACATATTTTAATTGATGCAATGCCACTTGTTTTAGATATTCCAACAACTAGTATTATAAAGGGAGATGCTAAAAGTTTAAGTATTGCTGCCGCTAGTGTAATTGCTAAAGTAACTAGAGATCATTTAATGTATGAAGTTCATAATAAACATCCAGAATATCATTTTGATAAACATAAAGGTTATCCTACTAAAGAGCATCTTGAAGCTTTAAAAACTTATGGACTAATTGAGGGATATCGTAAAACTTATGGACCAGTTAAAGAATTATTGGAGGAAAAATAATGGGATTATTTGATAAATTTAAACAAGCATTTAAAAAAGAAGAAAAAGAAAACATAAAAGCTTATGATAAAGGTTTAGAAAAAACTCGTAAAGAATTTGTTTCTAAATTAAATTTATTAGGAATAAAATACACTAAAGTTAACGAGGAATATTTTGAAGAATTAGAAAGTATTTTAATTTCATCTGATATTGGAGTAAATACAGTTTGCAATTTTATTGATAGATTAAAAAGTAGAGTAAAAAAAGAAAACATTACAGATACTTCCTTTTTAAAAGAAGTTATTGTTGATGAACTTTTTCTAATTTATGTCAATCAAGATTCTTTAAGTGATAAAATTAAGATGAATGATGATGGTCCTACTGTACTTTTATTTGTAGGTGTTAATGGAGTAGGTAAAACTACCACAATTGGTAAACTTGCTTATAAGTATAAAAATGAAGGAAAAAAAGTAATGCTAATTGCCGGAGATACTTTTAGAGCTGGTGCAGTTCCTCAATTAGAACAGTGGGCTAATAAGACAGATTCATTGTTTTATGGCAAAAGTGAAACTGATCCTGCCGGAGTGATATATGATGGTTTAGAATTAGCCAAAAAAGAAAATGTAGACATAGTGTTAATTGATACTGCGGGAAGATTACAAAATAAAGTTAATTTAATGAAAGAATTAGAAAAAATAAATAAAGTTATAGGAAAACTAATCCCTCAAGCACCTCAAGAAACTCTTTTAATAATTGATGCTACTACAGGACAAAATGGTTTAAGTCAAGCTTCTGCTTTTAAAGAAATAACTAATATTACTGGAATTGTTTTAACTAAATTAGACGGTACAGCTAAAGGAGGAATTGTTCTTGCTATTAAAGAAGAAATTAATATTCCGGTTAAATTTATTGGTTTAGGTGAAAAAATGGAAGATTTAAAACCATTTGATATTGAAGAATATATTTATGGATTATTTAAGGATATGATGTAATGGAAAAAACTTTATATTTAACAAGTCTTTATGATTATTATAAAAATCTCTTAACAGAGAAACAAAGATTGTATTTTGAAGATTATTACTTTGATAACTTATCATTAAGTGAAATAAGCGAAAATCATAATATAAGTAGAAATGCAGTAAGTAAGCAACTACAATCTATTAAAAATAAACTTTATGAATATGAAAGTTTATTACATTTACAAACGAATAAAGAAAATATTATAAAGATTTTAAATGATGAAACTGTAAAAAAAATAGAAGATTTTATTTAATCTTATCTTCTATTTTTTCTTACTTTCTAATTTTTTTTGATTAAAATAAGCTACTATATTTAATAAAATAATTGGAATAAATATAGCAATAGTTGCCATGTTAGTTTTGATTGAAGCATTAAAATCCAAAGCAATTATCATTAATACACACCATAAACTAATACTGAAAAAGTGAAATTCTCTTTTTAAATATATAGCACTTATTAAACTACAAATACTAATTAAATTAGCAGTTAATATTATTAGTGCATACCAGGTAGAAGTATACATATTTTCGAATAATAAAGCTAAAGTATTTTCATTGTAATTAATTGCAGTTGCATAACTCATTCTATCACTATAATTAAATGATATTAATATCCATAAAGATAAAATAATTTCTAAACCAGTTAAAATTACCATTAATTTACTTCTATTTTTTAAAATTTTTTGCCAAAATTTTTTCATAATCTAATCACCACAAATTTATAATAACATTAAAGTAATTAAATTACAATTTTTTTAAAATTTAGTATTTAAAAAAAGCAAAAAAGTGTTATAATATTATTCACTTTAGTAATTAAAAAGGAA
>CANQNA010000179.1 GCA_947625005.1 uncultured Bacilli bacterium | reverse complement strand
GTCTTCGGCGACGCTCGGATTGCTGATTACGCTGCCGTCATAGCTCACCGTCGCCATACAATATAATCACCATCTCCTACTCTAAATTTATTATTAATTTCACACCACTCCTTCCATGTTGTTCCTTTTTTTACTGTGAATTGATCTCCACTTACATAAAACGTTATTTGTTCACCATCTTGTGGATCTGATATTGTTGGATCTTTTCTATCTATTATCTTATCTATATCTTTTTCTACTTCTTCTAACTTTTCTGCCTCATCTGCTTCTGATTCTTTATATTTTTCTCCTGCATACTTTGCTCTTTCAAATAATCCATTTTGTCCTAATGCAGTCGTTAGTGTTACTCCCGCTAAAATCAACAATATTATAATTGTTATTACTAATGCTATTAATGTTATTCCTTTTTCCTTATAGTTTTCTTTTCTCATCCTTCGAATTTCCTCCTATTTCTTATTATTTACTTTTTTGTTATAATTATTATCTTAATTAATTTTATTATTTGTATAGTACTAAGTCAATATATCATATCATTTTATTTCTATATTTTTTATTAAGCAAAAAGATTAATAAAAAAGTATAAAATCCTGCAATTCATTTATTTCAATGATTACGCAAAATTTTATACTTTATTTTTTTACATTTTTGTAATAATTTTTATCTTTATTTTTTTCTTATAATTGTCTATATTATGCTATATTTTATACATATATACTTTTTATTAAGCTTTTTGATTAATAATATTTTATATTATTTTTTTTACTACTTTATAAACAATGCTGGACGAAAACCATAATTTATTTGGGTAACCTCATCACGAGCTATACCACGATAACAAACATGATTACCTTTTGACTCATCCCAAAAACTTCCACCACGAACTGTATAACTTCCAATTGAATCTTCGCGCCAGCAAGCTTCTTGTGTCCATTCCCATAGATTTCCTGCTAAATCATATATATTTTTCTTTCGTGTGTCATCTGATGCTGCTGTACTTAAAATTCCACATCTATTAGTATTCTCTGAACTTCCATTTTTTGCTTGATTCGTGCTTTTATTGTTTTTATTAACTATTATATATTGTCCATGTATATTTTTTAATGTAGTATCACTATAATTTCCCCATGGTGTATTTTTTAAATCTGAATAATCATTATTAGTTGATATAAACTTCATCATCATATCCCACATTGTTCCTGTCATTAATCCACTATAAATATACTCTTTTTCTGCATACATTCTTGCACACATTTCAATTGCAGTTTGATAATTCGCATGATACCATGGTATCTCTCCGTGGTCTTTCTGTTATCATTCCATCTGTTACTTTTTCCCATGTATAATTTTCTGATTGCCAATCATTATACACTTCGCTACAACCAAATGTCACATTATTACTTAATTTAATTTTACTTGTTCCGGCTTCAAATCTTCCTATATAAAATCCTCCATATTTCATTATCTGTTGTAATTCTGCCGAATTTGTATTTCTTTCCCAATTTTTTACATTAGTTACATTTTCACCATCACTTCCAAATGTTATCTTTTTATAGCTTTCTACATCACATGGTATCCATACAAATTGATTTCCTTTTATCGTTAATTCATTTTCTTTTATTTTTCCGATTTTCATCATAAGCTTTTTCTTCTGCTCCAGATGGGACTTTTCCATCTTTTGCATTTGCATATTTTTCTTTATCTTCCTGATTGTCTGATATTACCACTCCTTCTTCTAAAGTTCCTCCCACATAATAAAAACCTTTTGGTATGGGAACTTTTTGTCCATCACTCATTTCATAATATTCTACTGATTGCCCTTTTTCTAATTCTTTTATTTTTTCTATTAATTCTCTTCTTGTATCTTCATCTGTATTTCCTGTATTTTCATTATTTATATCTAATTGTCCTAATAATTCTTCTAATTGTCTTTGTTCCTCTAATTCTGATTCTTTATATTCTTCAGCTGCTTTTTTAGCTCTCGCTATCAATCCATTCTCTCCTGTTACTATACCCAATGTTACACCTGCTAAAATTAAAATTATTATTATGGTTATCGCAAGCGTTATTAACGTTATACCTTCCTCTTGCACTGTTCTTATTCTTTTATTTTTTTCATATAACATTTTATATTTATCCTCCCATACCTTCTATAATTTCAATCCAAGAAAAATTTTCATTTTATATAACTTTTTTATTAATCAATAAACTTAATAAAAAAACTACAAACCTTATAACTCAATATTATCAACGAGTTTATAAGATTTGTAATTTTAATTTTTTTACTAATTTGTAATAATTAATATATAAAAAATCTTGTTATAAATCCAAATTATATGATAAATTTTATTTATATTAATTTTTTTATTAAGTTTATTGATTAATTATATTTTTTTTATTTTCTCATCAATAAGGAATATTTACTGAAAACAAAGTTTAACAGTAGCTTTTAAAGAATAAACAATAAGTCCTATTCTTTTATTAATAATTCCCCCAAGACAAACGCCTTGAGGGGATTAAATAAAGATAGAAACTATTAAGCTTGATTAATTTCGATTTATTCGGCTGTTTCCTCGTCAGTCTCCTGAGAAACTTTATCTTCCTTCTTGCCCATAAATGTATCGAGCATCAGATAGCTCATAACAGGGTTGTTAGAGCCAGCCATATTACCGCCCATCATGGACGACATGAGCAACAACTTTATCATATCATCCTCTCCGCC
>CANQNA010000178.1 GCA_947625005.1 uncultured Bacilli bacterium | reverse complement strand
AAAACTTCTGATTCATCCCTATTATAGGCTACATATAATAAGTCAATCAATTCTTCTGATGACAAAATTTTTCCATTTATTGAACAGGCTGATAAAGTTCTTATAATAGATTGTGCTTTTGTATATAATTCAGAGAAGGCAATATTTCTTACTTCTTCATAATCATATTTTTCATCTCCTGCTTCTTCTGAATAATAAGGAATAATAACAAAATATTTCTCATGCAATACATTTCTATTTAAACTCATTTTTTCTGTATTATTAACTAAATCTCTTCCATATTCATACAAGTTTCTTTGTTTGGTTAATTCATATAAACTTTTATTTAATTCTTCTTGGGAATAAATTCCTGAAGATTGCATTTGATTATATTGATATTGCATAGAATTATATTTATTTTCAATATCTTTTATTTTATCTTTATAAGAAGAAATACTTTTTTCCAAATTAACCGTTCTTGTTTGTATATATATCTGAATAGGATGTCTTAATGTATTTAAGAATTGTTGAAACCCTTCTTCTACTGAAATTTTTTCCATTGTAGACATCAAATCATAGTTTACACCTTGACATTCTACAACCATTAGAAATCTTTTTCCTTTTTTTTGTATAATCATATTATCTTCGACTTTATCAAATTCCATAAAGTCTATAATAGATTGTTTACTATAAAGATTATCCACTACTGGTTTTTTTGTTTCTTTTTTATTTTTTACACTATCTGTTATTTTTCCTTCTTGTTTTTCATTTTGTGTTTTATCTTTTAATTTTAATACAACAAAAATAACAGATAATATCATTAAAATAAAAATCATGATTCCTAATACTATCAGTAAAATTTGAGAAAGTGCATCAGTTTCCATCTTTTGTATCCTCCTTTATATCTTCCATTTTTTCTCTTTGATAAACATATATTTTATTTTTCTGCATTTTAAATTTAATAGCTCTTTTTATTACATCATCAATGTTTTCTCCTCCTGTTTTTTTCGTTATTTCAAATGTATTGGTTTCTGGTACTTTTAAAGTTCCAATAGCAAATCCAATAAGGCCTAATAATCCCATAACAATTAAACCTATTATCCCCATTCCAATCGTACTAAAGATCATATAAAATGGAATTCCTATTGCTCCGCCAATAACAGTATATATTAAAGCTTTGGCTGAAAATATAAATAGTATCCTTCCTTCTCCTTTTACATTTCTTGGTAAATCATATGTACCCAAAATAGTTTCCTCCTATTTTTTATTATTATACTTATCTAAATTATACCAAAAAAACGCAAAAATTGTAATATTTTTGCGCAAAAAAACATAATTTAATATAAATTTCATATATTTGTAATATGCTTGTAACAAAAAAAGTTCGATATTTAACAAAATACCGAACTTTTTTGTTTTAATATTAAGAAGCTTGAATTCCTGTAAAAAATTGGAATATAACTTGTGCTAATGCTGATGCAGCAAAGATAAGTGCAGCACCTATAATATATGGCATCATTGTTTTCTTGTATTCTGCTTTTTCTTCTGCACTACCCATCATGTATTTAATACCAAGTACAATTAATACAATAACAGATAATACGATACCTACTACTTGAAGAATACCTATCAAACCGTTTCCAAGAGTTTTTATTTCATTTGCACCGCTTATACCCATATTGCCTGTTAAAGAGTTTGGCATAAGATTTTCAGCAGCAAGAGAATTTACCGTCATAATTGATATTGTAAAAATTACCATTGCAATAACTGCTATTGTTTTTAATAATTTTTTACTCATTTTTTTCTCCTCCCTCTGTTATTTTTTATTTTAAACCTCATTTTATGAGAATTTTAAAAACATCTTTATATTTACATTATAACATTTATATAAAAATTTTTCAACTATTTTCTAATTTTCTTAAATTTTATTAAAAATTCTGCATAAATCGATAAATTAATTGTGGTACTAAACTTCCTGTAAATAGTAAAAATGCACCGATTAAATAAGGAACTAATGTTTTTTTGTATTCTGCTCTTTCTTCTACGCTACCTAACATATATTTAATACCAATTACTATCAACATAGCTACTGATGCTACCGTTCCTATTGCTTGAATTGCTCCTAATATAACATTTGCCTTATCTTGTAATTTTTGAGATCCAATATTATCTCCTTTATATTTATCTAAATCGCCTAATCCATCTACCCACGATGAACTAGTCTGTCCACCTCCGTCATGCTGTAAAGCATAAGATTTCGGTATAAACAATATAAGTGAAAAGATTAGATTTATCATTACTATTGAAATAATAACTTTTTTTATTTTTTTCATAATCCATCTCCTCCCTTATATTCCACTTAAAATCGTTACTACTATTTTCCAAATTGCAAATCCTCCAAAAACTATTACACATCCTGCTATATATGGAATCAATAATTTTTTCACTTCTGCTTTTCCTTCTGGTCCTGTCTCAGTCATAAATTTAATTCCTAATACTGCTCCCATGATAACAGCGATTATTATCCCAATCGTTAATAAAATATTATATAGTGTTTGTGAAAAAGCTTGCATCTTATCTTGTTCAACAATATTTTGAGTAGCTGCATTTAAAAAACTATCTGCATCACCCATGGCATCATCTAATGTACTCGATGAGCCACCTGCTGTAGTTATTTTAGGTAATTTAAAAATTTTATCACCAGTAGATTTATTATAAGCTGCTACGGCTTCTTCTTCAGATGCTCCTAACAACTGCA
>CANQNA010000177.1 GCA_947625005.1 uncultured Bacilli bacterium | reverse complement strand
ATTATAACATAAAATTTGGTAAAATGAAATATTTTTTCCAAAAAAAGGAATATAATTTTAAAATTACATTCCTTTATCAATATAAACTCTCTCATTTGGATAATACATTCCTAACTTTTCTCTTGCCATTTGTTCAATAAAATCAAGTGAATTTACATCATCTTTCTTTTTAGAAAGTTCTTGATTATATTGTTTTTCTTCTTCAATTTGAGTACTTAACTCTTCACTATTTTTACTATATTGATTTAATGCTTTTTGCTGATTGATTAAAGTAAATATAACATAGATAGCAACTGCAAATATAAGCAATCTTTTATAGATTTTTTTATTTTTCATCATCCGTAATCTCTCCAATTTATGTATTAAATCCTTTCGGATATACAATTATATTTTCTACATTTTTTTGAAAAATCCTTCTTTTATTTTCAGTTTTTTACAATATTCCTTACTTTTTTTATTTTTCTAATCCTTTGATATATTTTTATGCCGAAATCTGTAAAACTTTTTCTGATATTAATAAATAAAAAGTGAACAGGTTTTAAGAAGATTTTTCGTAATAACTGATAAATGATTTGGAAAGGACGACTGATTATAATAAATAATTTTTTTAAAATACTTATGACTTTCATATTAATTTTTATAATATAAGAACTCATAAATAACATATAGAAAATTGTTCCTACAATAATTGCTAAAAACATAAATAAACGTAATTGCCCATTATTAAAGATAAAAACACTAGATAAAATGATAAACCCTGTTAAAATCCAAAATAAAATATCTTCTACATAAGTCATAAAGTCTTTTGTATGAAAGACTTTTCTTGAAATTCTAAAAAAATCAAATAATAGTCCAATGGCTATTCCATTTAGGACAAAAACAAAAAATAAATAAGCTTGATTGGTAACCATTATTTGATTCCTCCTTTAATCTTTATTTAAATATTTTACTCATAAAACTTCCTTTTGTTTTTTCATTCTCTTTATCACTATAAGCTAAATAAGAAATATCTCCTTCTACAATTACTTCTGATGTATCAATACTTAATTTATTAATTCGAATATTTTCTCCCTTGACTGTTAATAAACCGTAATTCTGTTTCTAAAATTACTACTTGATCATCAAAACTTAAAACATCTAGGACGCCAGAAATACTTAATTTTCCCCTATTCTCTAAAATTAAATTTTGAATCACATTACTTGCCATTGTTTTTCTCTCATCTACTGTCATAGCTTTTTCCTCCTCTATTTTTCTCGTTAATTATATATATTCAAAGTTTGTCTTATTTAGAACGAAAAAAGAAAACTTGATGATATTTTTCAAGTTTTCTTATAATTTAATTTTTTGAAATTAATTTTTCATGTATTTCTTCCAAAATTTTATCCGATATTTGTTTTTTAAAAGAAATGGAAATTTTAGATTCTGATACATTAAACTCTAGCATTTCTAATCTATTTTCTTTTATAATATCTAATACACATTTTATAGAATCCATATTTCGAATGATTCCATTTCCAATAATCGATATCCTAGAAATTTCCTTTTTGACAATACTTTTTATACTATTTTCTTCAATACTATCGGATATAACGGTTCCTGGTTTATGTTGAAAGGTTGATTTTGTAATAATAGGGATTTTAAATTTTTCTCCTATTTCAACACATCGATTATGAAGTACTTTAGCTCCCTCATTTGCTATTTCAAACATTTCTTCATAAGAAAGAGCAGATAGTTTTTTAGCTTCTTTTAATTGATTAGGGTCTGTTGTGTAAACGCCATCAACATCAGAAAAAATATAACAATTTTTTGCCTTCAATGCTGCTGCAATTGCGACTGCTGTTGTATCGGATCCTCCTCTCCCCAAAGTGGTAATATCCATTTTTTCATTAATCCCTTGAAAACCTGTAATAATTACTATTTTTCCTTCTTTTAATTCTTCTTTTATGCGAGAGGTATCAATGTTTTTTATGATGGCATTTTGATTAACATTATCTGTATAAATTCCTGCCTGCCATCCTGTTAAAGAAATTGCCTTATAACCTAATTGGTTTAGCAAGATGCTTAATTTTGCAGTAGACATTTGCTCTCCACAACTTAAAAGTACATCCATTTCTCTATCTTGTGCTTCTTCTGCTAATTCTTTTGCTTCTGCTATTAATTTATCTGTTGTTTTTCCTTGTGCCGAAAGGACTACTACTATTTGATGTCCTTTTTCATATAAGTTAATAATTTTATCGGCTACTAATTTTAATTTTTCATTATTGGCAACAGAACTACCTCCAAATTTTAAAACAATTGTGTCCAATTTTATCACTCTGCCTTTGTAAAAAAATATAGAAAGCGGATTTCATTTAAAATCTGCTTTCTATATTATATGCGAGAATTTTTTTATGTTTTCATTTTTAAATAACTTTCCATAAACTCATCAATTTCTCCATCCATGACAGCTTGTACATTTCCTACTTCATAATTCGTTCGATGATCTTTTACCATAGTATAAGGGCAAAAAACATAAGAACGTATTTGGCTTCCCCACGCAATATCCATTTGAATTCCTTTTAAATCCTCAATCTTTTCTTTTTGTTCTTTTTCTTTTAAATCTAATAATTTTGATTTTAACATTTTCATAGCAGTTTCTCTATTTTGAATTTGAGAACGTTCGGATTGACAAGCTACCACAAGATTCGTTGGAATGTGAGTTATTCGAACAGCAGAAGAAGTTTTATTGATATGTTGTC
>CANQNA010000176.1 GCA_947625005.1 uncultured Bacilli bacterium | reverse complement strand
AACCAGCAGGTAATTCTAAAATAAAAGGTCTTTTTTCTTTTGTAGAAAATTTTATTATTTTATTTTTATTAACATTTTTATTTATCATTAAAACTCTATAATTATGATCTAGCAACAAAATGTCAATATTACATTTCATGTTAAATGTATGTACAGCTTTACAATTAGGAATTAATAAACCATAATTGATAGGATTTTTAAACATTAAACCTAATAATTTTTCTTTAAAAGTTTTAGCAATTTTAATTTCTAGTTTCATGTTTTCACCTATTTTTATTTTATTCTTTTTTTTTCTAATTGACAAGGGGGGGGGGCGTTAAGCTATAATGGAATTGTAAAATAAATATTTTACAAAAAAAAGAGAGGAGAAAAAAATGAAAAAATTATTAAGTGGAATTTTAGTTGTGTTATTAGCAGTAGTAACAGTCAAAGTAAATGCTTTAACAACACATAAGTACAACGATTGGGTAACAGAAGGAGGTTATGGCACAGTTGAAAAAGTAACAGATAATATAGTTAAAATGAATAAAGATGATAAATCTACTACAGGTCCTTATAGTAAAGCAAGTACAGCTAAACTTAAAGATGGTATAACAGAAGAAACTTATGTAGAAATTAAATCAAGTGAATTTGATTTATCAGAATTGTTTGAAGTTTCTTTAGCTTTAAAGAATGGAAATGGAGAATATGTAACAGAAGCAGTAGTTATGACTCAAAAAGTAGCTGAAGACAAATTTAAACTTAGTGCAGGATGGGCTCCTAAATTTGAAGCATATTTAGAAGAAGATGGTATTTATACATATCAATGGAAAATGTTTGAAGAAAATGGTCAAGCTTACGTAATATTTACTATTTTAAATAAAGATAAAGTAGTAGCTACAACAGGAAAAATTAGTTTAGATGATGAAGCTATAACTACTAATGATACTAAAAATCCTGTTGCAAGCCAAACTGACGTTTCAGTAAAATATTTATGGTTCTGTAATATTCAAGTAAAAAAAGGTATTAAAGTATACTCTAAATTACCTGGATTAAGTGTTGATTCTAAAATAGTAAGTGATAACTTAACTGTTCAAGATTCTAATTTTGCAGATATTTTGAAAGATTCATTAAGCAGTAATTATCCTGAATTAGAAAAGCTTTTAGAAACAGAAAACGCTTCAGTTGTTCTTGAAAATACGAAAATAGAAGCAGACAGTGAAACTGTTAAAGCTTTTGAATCTGTTATTGAAAATTCTAAAGTTGCTAGTTATTTTGACATATCAATTTTAGTTAAGACATCAGAAAAATCATATCCAATAAGTGAATTAACAGATAAAATTGAATTATCTGTAAGTTTACCAAAAATGCCTGCCTTGGCTGAAGGATATAATAGAGTATATTATATACTTAGAAGTCATGATGGTAAAGTTGAAAAGTTAGATACTAAAGTAAGTGAAGATGGTAAATCATTAATATTTACATCTGATAAATTCTCAACTTATGCAATTGCTTATGTTGATAATAAGATTGAAAGTGCAACAACTACAACAACTACAAAAGCAAAATCTTCAAATCCTAAAACTTTAGACAATATTAGTGCATATATTGCATTAGGATTAGTAAGTTTAACAGTTGTTTCATGTGTAGGATATAAAGTAATAAAAAAAGTAAATAATTAATACAAAAATTCGCAAAACATTTTGTATAAAATTAAAATTCCTTGTAAAAGAAAAAGCAATTTTAGTTGCTTTTTTTGTGTGAGAAAAATTAAAATGTAAATTTAAATTATTAGTATTGACAAGGGGGGGGGGGCATAAGCTATAATGAAATTGTAAAATTAATTTTTACAAAAAAGAAAGATATGTATATGCTAGTATTATCTAATTTTAGGAGGTGATATAAAATATCTCAATGTCATTAAACTGTGCTTAAATTGATGACATTGTCCTAAAATACTGTTTTTCGTGTTAACATGAAAGAACTGCTTATTTTTCTATGAATATAAAAGTAAGTAGTTAAGAAAAATGAAAGGAGATTATTATGAAAAATTTTAAAAAAAGAATTAAAAATATGAGTAAAAAATGTTTTTCTCTTATGCTTGTTGCAGCTATGGTTATAATGCAGTTTCCATTAATAGCATTTGCAGAAACAACAGTAACTGAAGCAGATATTGATAACATCATAAAAGAAGGTATTAAAGCTTCTAACGAAGCTATGGCTAAAGGTGGTAGCTATGCTGTATTAAGTGATTTAGGAGAAGATAATACAGTAACTGTCAATATGTATGATAGTGGATATGCAATAAAAGGTTCAGGAGAAACTGGAGTTTATTACGATATTATTGGTGTCCTTGTAAATAAACTTTATAATAATAGAGATAAAGTTGAAAAAATTGAATCTGTTAATAACTCAGAAAATGGAGGAACAATTACCTTAAACGATTTAAAAGGTGAAATTAATCAAGATAGTGGTAAAATCGTTAGTTTTATTAAAGAGTTAGGTCTTACAGGTAAAAATGGTAATTTAAATCTAACAGAAGGTATTGGTCAGCTAGATAATCAAAGCTTTCAAGTTAAAGTAACTGGAAAGGATAGTTCAGCAACACCAACTTATACTGTAAAATTTAAATTAATAACAATGACTGCTGAAGATATCGATGCAATCATTAGAGATGGTATTGTAGCATCAAACGCAGCAATGGTTAAAGGTGGAAAAGCATATGCTGAATTAACTGAATTAAGCGCAGATAGAAAAGTAA
>CANQNA010000175.1 GCA_947625005.1 uncultured Bacilli bacterium | reverse complement strand
ATCTTAATATAATAGAAAGTAAATATAATGATGAATTTTTCTATTTTGAAGTAAAAGATAATAGTAAAACAATAATAAATTACCAAGAATTTAAAAATGATATATCATTAAAAGGAGAATTTATTAGAACAGTAGAAGAGGAAGAACTATCAGAAGATGAAAAAAGTGAAATCTGTCTAACAGGAATAAAAGCAATATTGGGAGGTGAAATCTAAAGTGAAGTTAATAAAATGCTATGTAGAAAATTTTGGAAAGATTAGCAAGCAAGAATTTCAATTTGATAATAACTTAACAATATTTAAGGAAGAAAACGGTTGGGGAAAAACTACTTTATCAATATTTATAGAAGCAATGCTTTATGGATTTGATAAATCAAGTAAAGATAAAGAATTAAGAAAAAAATATAAACCATGGAACAATGGAAAATACGGTGGAAATCTAGATTTAGAAGTTGGAAAAGATTTATTTAGAATAGAAAGATTTTTTGGAGATACTCCCAAGGGAGATAGTTTTAGATTAATTAACTTAAAAACAAATAAAGAAATAAATAATTATAAAGAAAATATTGGAGAAGAAATATTTAAGTTAGACAAATCATCTTTTGAAAAAAGTATCTATATCCCTCAACAAGGTATAGCCATTGAAATTAGTGATGATTTAACAACAAAACTTACTAATTTAGATACAATAAAAGATGATATGAATAAGTTTGGAGAAGCAAAAAAAATATTAACTAAAAAAAGTGATGAATTAAAAAAGAAAATAAAAAATATCGATGAAAATATAAATGATTTAGAAGATAAAATTGAAAATTGCACTAATGCTCAAAATATTTTAGAAAGGTATGAAGAAGAATATAATAAATTAAAATCAGACCAAGAGTATAATAAAAAAGATATAGAGAAACTAGAAGAAACATTAAAAAAAATAAATGAGCAAAAATTAAAATCAGAGATAAAAAAAAGATATGTAAAAATAGAAGAAGATGAAAAGTCATCAAAAGAAAAAATGGATGCTATAAATGAATTCTTCAAAAACAAAGTTCCTGATCAATATGAAATAGAAGAAATAGAAAATAAAATTAATCAAATAAAAAGGGCAAAAGAAGATATAAAAGAATTAAATGATACAAAAGAAAAATATAAAGACTTGAAAATTTCAGATATTGATAATATGCAAAAAAAATATGAAAATTATAAAACTTTAGGTCAAAATATACAAGATATGCAAAAAGAAAAAAGCATAAAAGAATATCAGTTAAATAATTCAAAAGGCAATAATATATATAACATCGTAACTATTTTAATCTTTTTATCAGGAGTAATTTGTTTAATTTTAGTTGATCCTAAAATAATAGGAATATTAATTTTATTGTTTAGTATATTATTTTTCTTTGTATCTAATAAGTTTTTTAGAAACAATAAAAAGTCAAAAGAAGTAAAAAAAGAAATAGAAAATTTTAATTATAGAATAAAAAGCAATAATAATGAAATTGAAAAACAAAAGGAAGAACTAGTAAATTTTATACAAAAGTATGGAAAAGAATTTAATGAAAATACAATATATGAAGACTTATTTCAAATAAAATCTGATTATGAAAAATTACAAAAATCTTTATCAATAATAGATGAAAAAGTACCAGATATAAAACATTTCTTATATAACTATTATAATGAAATTACAGATGAATATGATAAAAATATAGAGGAAATAAAAGAAAATTTATACAATAAAAAAATAGTACAAAATAACTATAATGAGGCCTTAAAGCTAAAAGAAGAATTTTTAGCTGAACATAATTTAGATGAAATTGAAAAATTAGAAGATATAAATGAAAATGCAGATGATATTTCTAATAAAATAAATGAAATAAAATCAAATTTAGAAACTATTATTCAAAATATGGTATTTAATAAAAAGAAAATAGATGAATATTCTTCTATAATTGATGAGAAGGTAGAACTAGAAGATGATTTAGAAAATAATAATAAACAGAAAGAAGAATTAAATAATAAAAAATATGTAATAGATAAGACAATAGAAATATTAGAAAAAACAAAGGAAAGGTTATCTACAAAATATTTAGAAGGAATGAATAAAAATCTTAATAAATATATTGAACTTATTTCTAAAGATAAAAACATAATAAATAAAACAAGTATTGATATAGATCTAAATACAAATATAGAAATAGATGGAGAAAAAAAGGATATTGAAAACTTTAGTACAGGATATAAAGACTTAATAGAAATAGCATTAAGACTTGCTCTAATTGATACTATCTTCAAAGAAGAAAAACCATTTTTAATATTAGATGATCCATTTGTAAACTTAGATGAAGAGAAAATGAAAAATTCATTAAAACTAATAAAAGAAGTATCAAAAGATTTTCAAATCATATATTTTGCATGTCATAATAGTAGGACATAAATTAAAAATTATATATATCATTATTGAAAACTATAATATAAAAGTTAAGAAAAGACACCGAAATAATTCGGTGTCTTTTTGGAGTTTAATCAAATAAGCTATTTACTGCTTTGTACAAAGATTCGATAACATTAATTTTTTGTAAAACTTTAATTCCATCGATTCCAGCTTCATGCAATTCTTGATTTAGCTTAATAAAAGCTTGAATTTTATCTTTGTTTTTAAGAATAGCATCAACATTGATTATGCTACTGCAAGAAACATCATCCTTAGCAGAATTTTCCTTAGGCTGTAGAGAAGAAACATCATG
>CANQNA010000174.1 GCA_947625005.1 uncultured Bacilli bacterium | reverse complement strand
CAAACGTATCCTGTTGCGCTTGCTTCATAATATATTTGATACCAACCTTTACTGCATCCTTTCTCACTATTATATAAAGTACTACTAGCTAAAGTATACTCATTATTTTTACTTAATGTTTTAATTACACCATAATTAGTTCCAGGTCCACTTCTTAAATTAACACCTGTTCCAGTTATTTTCCCTCGATAAATATCAGCATAGCAAAAATTCATACCAAGTATGAAACTTAAAAAGGATAATACTAAAAATTTTAAAAACCTTTTTTGCATTTGCTAATCTCCTATATAAATTTTATCATACTTTACGTTATTTTTTCCCATTATACCCCAATATTTGTCAATAATTTTCATTTATTTGACATATTTCATCTATTCTTTTTTAAAAACATATATTATAATAATGGCAGAGGGCGGATAAGATGAATAAAAGTTTTGATCCAATTGATATTTTTTTTATTATTGTGATTGCAATATATTTTATTGCCTTAACTCTTTTTATAATTATTTTTCTTCATAAATACTATTATTCTGAAAAAACTAATTATGAATTAATCGAAGAAAAGAAAAAGAAAGTTAAACAACCGAAAAAGAAAGAGAAAAAGAAAAAAGAAAAAATTAATTCGAAAGATAAAAGAAAAGAAAAAACTAAAGAAAAAGTAAAACCTAATAAAACGAAAAAAGAAGTAATTGTAAAAGAATTAAAAGACCCAAATAAAATAGTTCAAAAGAAAAATAAAAGAAGACCAAATAAAACGAAAAAAAATATTCCTCGTAAGAAAAATTATAAAAATAATGTCTCTTATGTTAAAAATAATCCCAAGAAAAAAAGCACTAAATAAATTTTAAAGTGCTTTTTTAATCTAAATCAGAATTATATATACCATGTATTTTTAATAAATCATTCTCTGTTGGTTGCATAACAACATATTCATCATCTTCTTTGGTAACTGTAAAAATAATTTCATAATTTACTCTTTTAGTAGTATCTTTCATTTTATCTAATTTATATAAAGTATATTTATTTTCATCATAATTACCTTCACTATCTTTAAATTGTTCAAGATTATTATCTTTATAATATAAAGCATCTTCTTTAGCTTTATATAAATCATATACTGTTATTTCTACCGTAACATAATCAATATCGTCAGAAACTTCTTCTTCTTTTATTTTAAATTCTAAATCTTTATATTGCTTTTTTAAAACTTCTCGATATTTTTCTTCCCCTTCACGATTCAAATTTTCTTTTTCAACAATTTCTTCTAAATCAACTAATACTTCACTATCTAAGGTTTTATATCTTTTTAAAAACTTTTCCACGGCTTTTCTAGGAGTATTATTATTACACCCTGTTAATATAATTACAATTAAAAATATTGTTAATATCTTTTTCACTATCTCACCTATCACTATTATTTCTTAAAATAAATATTTTATACGTTATTATAAGATAATTTAATTAACTCATATACTTTATATTCTTTTTCTCCTAAAGTATTTTCTAATTTTTTTAACATATTTTTATACATCTTATCAATATCATCTAAAAGTTCATTAAACCATTCTAAATAAATATATTTAAGTTTACTATAATTTTTCTTTTGATACATATTTTCTATTTCAATCCGAATAATCTTTTTCACTTTAGCTTCTTGTCTTGTTTCCATTCTTACTTCATCATCCATAACAATTTCATAATCTAATTTACATAATGATATATTATACATAAATTCATTTAAATTAAGTTCATCATCTAAAATTAAACTACTCTTATTTATAACTAATCCTTCTTCATTAAATTCTAAAGCTAAACTATTTTTACCATCACTAAATAAACAGGCATATTTTAAATAATTATTTTGCTTTAACTTTGTTTTATCGATAATATTATTTAAAAAATCTTCTTTAACCCGAATTATTTTAGTTAATAAATCAAGATATGTTTTAGAATCAATATGCATAACTGGCATCTTTTTAACATACTCAATTTCATCATCTTTATCCCATTCATAAAACATACAATATTTTTCTTGAAAATTTAAAAGTACATCATAATAGTAATCCATTTTTAGGCCCCTTTCTTCTTGCTAAAATAATTAAAATCCAACCAATAAAAAACAAATCACAATAAATACTTCTAATAATAAAATAAACAAATTCCAAAAAACTATACCCAATAACGAATAAATTTAAATACAAAAGGATAAAAAAGAAACCTACTACTGCACAAATAAAACCAATTATAAATAGCCATAAATTTAACATATTTATCTCTATATTTTATTTATAAATTAAAAAAAATATTATATAATTATTACTAGGTGATAATAAATGAACTATATAAAATATATTATTTTAGGAATTATTCAAGGAATAACGGAACCATTACCTATTTCTTCAAGTGGTCATATCTTTTTATTTAAAAATATTTTTAATACCGAAATATTTAATTCTTTCACTTTTGAAATAATTTCTAATTTTGCTTCATTCTTAGCTATATTCTTTATTTTTAGAAAGGATATTTTAAAACTTATTAAAGATTTCTTTAACTTTATCTTTAATAAGAAAAAAAGAAAAGATGCTACGGATGGTTTTATGTATATTATGAAAATGATCGTAAGTACAATCCCTGTTGGCATTTTAGGTTTCTTACTTAATGATTACTTAGAAGAACATTTTACTAGTTTACATATTTTAGCATTTGCCTTTTTATTTACATCTTTAATGCTTTATATTGTTAGAAACATT
>CANQNA010000173.1 GCA_947625005.1 uncultured Bacilli bacterium | reverse complement strand
TAGCTCGTTTATGCTCAGCATATTAGTGTTGTCGAGCGAGAAGCCCCCACTTCTTAAGTGGTGGGAGTATGTCACTAGAAAATGAATTATATAGACAATTAAAAGTAGCTAAAAATGATATGGAAAAGGAATTTTTTATAGAAAGATATTCTAATGAGAATGGAATACCGATTGATTTTATTCAAAATAAGATTCAAAAAATGAAACAACAAGAAGAACAGAGAACTAAAAAAGACGAACCAGAAAGATGATAAAAAGCCAACTAAAAAGTTGGCTTTTTTAAGTAAGAATTATATTTTTTTTAATCGCAAATCATCTCCAAAAAAGTAATAAATATCATAATAACCAGCAATCCTAGAACCAATTCTTTCTTCATAAATATTAAAAATATCTTTAATATTTAAATTAGTAGAAATAATGGTTTTCGTTAATTTATGATTTAAATTTAAAATTCTTGTATTTAAAATTGTAAAAAGTTCACTTAATTTCATAGTATTCAAACTTTCCGTGCCTAAATCATCTATGATTAATAAATCAACATTTAAAATAGAATCATAAAGATAGTCAGAAGTATTTTTTTGCTTATTTAACTTATAATCAATTACATTTTCAAGTAAAACAGGAGCTGTTTGATATAGAACGGTTTTTCCAGATTGTAACAATTCTTTAGCAATACAATTCGACATAAAAGTCTTACCGTAAACCTGTATTGCCAGTAAATAACAAGTTTTTAGTATCTGGTAAATCAAAATTTTCTATGAAGTCTTTGCATTTTTGTTTAATATTTCGAATATTTTCCTTAGGTGAGATATTAAAACGAAATTTAGCTAAATCTACTTCATCAGAAAATAAATCTTCATTAAAAGTATCAAAATTTTCTTTATTTAAATTAGATAAATTAGATTTATCAAAAGAGGCATTTAACAATTTTTGCTTTAAACAATTACACATTTTTGTGTCAAGATTTTTTTGTGAAACGTAACCAGTATCCTCACAAATAGAGCATTCATAATGAGGTTTTAAATCATTGAGTGAAATCCCATTTTCTTGTAAAATAGTCTCTTTTTTTTGTTTAAGAAGTTTTATTTTTTCATTCATTTCATCTAAAGAAACAGTCTGATTAGAAAGAATATTTTTAGTAGTAAGAATAGCAAAAGCATTCAATTCATTTTCAATTTGTTGTAATTTTGGAATTTTTTTATAGAATTCTTCTTTTCTTTTTTCTGCTTCCATTTCTGCATAAATTTTTTTTTGTTCATATTCTTTTAATAAAGAATTTAAAATTTTATCAGACATTTAATCCTCCTTTTTAGTTTGATTAGCATATAAAAAATCTAAATTCTCATAATTTCTTTGTTCATAAGAAACTTTATTTACTTTTGATTTCAATTGTTTTGCTGATTTTTCTTGCTTTTTGCGTTGCTCAATAAAAGCATTTACTTCTTCTGGTGTTTTCAAATTTCGATCATGCCAATCATTGATTAGGTTATTAATATATTCGAATGATGGATTTTGTTTTAAAGTGGTTCTTTTTAAAGCAATTTCAATAATATTCATATCATAACCGAAGTTTAAAACCCAATTTTCAATATAAGCTTCTTCATATTGAGTTAATCCATTATATTTTCCTAGCTTTTTAGCAATTGTTTTTTTGAATTTATTTAGACTTTCTTGTTTTTCATAATAACGATCTAAATCATTATAAGTTTTTATTTTATTAGAAGCCCAAGATTCAGCAACCGTTTGAACATAATTTCTATGCATGGCACTTCGATTATAACAATAATTAAACAAGGCAATCATAACTTGTTCATCAAAATCATATTTTTTAAACCATAAATCAATATCATTATACCAAGAAGGGCCCATAATTCCTTGGAAATACATATTATTAATATGTTCAATCACTTTGGCTCTAGACTTATTTTTGGCAGTTTGTTCTACTTTTTCTTTTGACATCGTTAAATTAGGAGTATATAAATTATGAAGTGTTTCCTCTTGTAAATCAAGTATAATATAGCCAGAAACTTTTTTTAAAATAAAATGATTGTCTTCTAGATATTTAATACCATCATTAATCGTTTTTAAAGGAATATTTAATTTTTTAGATAAATCATTCAGTTTAATCTCTTTTCCATATTTCGATAAAAAAGAGATATATAAATAAATCTTTAAATAGTCTCCTGGTAATTCTGATAAATACTCAGAAAAAAAGATATCTGGAATAATGGTTTCGGCAAACAAGATCGATTTTTCTTTTTGTTCTAATTTCATTTTACATCTCTCCTCAAAATAAGTTGGTACTTCACATTATAACTTTTTCAGACAAAAAATTCAAGAATTACTAAAAAAAATTAAATAAAATAGAAAAAAATTTCTAGTATTGCTATTTAAATTTTTTTATAGTAAAATAAAGAAGTATTTTTTGGAAAATAGAGAAGGGGGAGAAAAAATGAGTTCTTTACCAATTTTTATAAAATATATCTTAACAGCAATTGTTGGAATGATTCCAATTATTGAATTAAGAGGAGCGATACCAGTTGGTGTTTTTACTTTTCATTTAAACTATTTAGAAGCTTTTATATGTAGTTTTATTGGAAATATCATTCCTGTTTATTTTATTGTAAAATACATCAGACCATTATTTGATTTTTTTGGAAGATGGAAGATTTTTAAAATTATCATTGATTGGGCCTCTGAAAGAGCAACGAAAAAAATAGCAGAAAGTGAAAGACTACAAAACTTTACAGCAATAGGTTTATT
>CANQNA010000172.1 GCA_947625005.1 uncultured Bacilli bacterium | reverse complement strand
TTATTCATATCAACATTTTGACTTTCTGTAGTTGTTGCATATTTTAAAACAAAAATAATATTATCAGTTACTCCTTTATCTATTGTTTTATTATAATATAAGTATTGTTCTTCTTCATTTGTTAAATTCCCTGTTGTTACTAAATTATCATTTATATATAATTCATATTGTAAATCTTCGGTTCTGACAAAATCATTTTTTACATTATCTAGTAGTATTGAGTAGTATGCTGCTTCATCTCCTGTGTTTTTTACACTAAACCTTTTTGTTTCACTGTCTCCCGGAAAAAAATATCCTTTACTTTTTGCCATTTTATTGAATGTCATTATTTGAGCATTATCCACAAAGGCAACTGATAATGTACTATTTGTACTTAAATCAAAAGAATAATTATTTGGATTCCCTTTTATTGTTAGTGAATAATATGCATATGTTGTTTTTAGAATTCCTACTATTAATAACAGTCCAAATATTCCTATTATTACTCTACTTATATTTTTTTTGTCTTTCATAAAACTCACTATCCTTTTATATTTATATTATAAATCGTTAACTAATAAATATCAAATAAATTCACTCATTACTCTTTAGTCGAATATAATAAATTGTAAAATAAGGGAGGTTTTATGAAAAAATATATTTTAACTAGTTTAATAATTTTCATCTGTTTAATTATTATAGTTATTACCATTTTAAAAATTCAATCAAATAAAAAAGAAAAAGATGTAACAAAAGTTAGAATTGCAGAAGTAACTCATAGTGCTTTTTATGCTCCACTTTATGTGGCAATTGAAGAAGGATATTTTGAAAAAAGAGGGATTGATATAGAACTTATTTTAACAAGTGGTGCGAATAATGTTACAGCTGCTGTTTTATCCAATGATGTAGAAATTGGTTTTTGTGGACCTGAGGCAACTATTTATGTTTATAATGCCGGAGAAAAAGATTACATCCAAACTTTTGCAGGACTTACCAAAAGAGATGGACAATTTATTGTAAGTAGAAAAAAATATGATAATTTCACTATGGATATGTTAGAAGGCAAAGAAGTTTTAGCGGGAAGAACTGGGGGAATGCCTATTCTTAATTTCCAAAATGCCTTAGATAATGCAGAAGTTAAAGAAAATAAAGTTAATATAAATACAACTATAGATTTTGCTTCATTAAGCGGAGCATTTATTGGAGGGACTGGAGATTTCGTAAATTTATTTGAACCAAATGCAACAAAATTAGAAAAAGAAGGATATGGTTATATAGTAGCAAGTGTAGGAAAATATAGTGGTGAAATGCCATATACAGCCTTTAATGCTCGTAAAAGTTATATAGAAAAAAATTCTAAACTAATTAAAGATTTTGCTGATGCTATTAATGAAGGTTTAACTTTTGTTAAAGAACATGACGAAGTTAAAATTGCTAATGCTATAATTGATCAATTTCCAGATACTTCAATGAATGACTTAACAACAATTGTTAAAAGATATAAGGATGCTGATTCATGGTTAACAAGTCCATACATTACTGAAGAAAGTTTTAAAAACCTTGAAGATATTATGATTAAAGATAATCAAATAGATAAATATGTTCCGTATAATGATTTAATAAATAACATTTATGAATAATGTTTTAGAGGTTTCAAATTTACAAAAAAACTATAATACTCCTTTAGGAGAAATAGAAGCAATTAAGGATATATCTTTTATTTTAAAAGATAATGAAATACTAGGAATTGTTGGTTCAAGTGGCTGTGGAAAAAGTACTTTACTTTCTTTATTAGCTAACCTAGATAAACCAACTAATGGTAATATTTCTTTTAATAAAGAGAAAATCAAAATTGGTTATATGTTACAAAGTGATGCCCTATTTCCTTGGCTTACTATATTAGATAATGCTTTACTAGGTTTAAAAATAAGACATGAAATGACCAAAGAAAATATTGAATATGTTAAAAAATTATTAGAAATATATGGATTAAAAGATTTTATGAAAAAATATCCAGATAGTTTATCGGGAGGTATGAAACAAAGAGTTGCTTTAATCAGAACACTGGCTATTAAACCTGATATTTTATTACTTGATGAACCTTTTTCTGCTTTAGATTTTCAAACAAGATTGTCAGTTAGTGAAGATGTTTATAATATTATCAAAAAAGAAAAAAAAGCGACTATAATTATAAGTCATGATATTGGAGAAGTTGTTAGTTTATGTGATAGAGTTATAGTTTTAACTAAAAGACCGGCTAAAGTAAAAAATATATATACTATTAATTTAGAAGAAAAACGAGGCCCCAAAGTTAATAGACAAGATAAAAATTTCTATTATTACTATGATCTTATTTGGAAGGATTTAGATTTACATGTCCAATGATCAAAAAAAATATTTAAAAAAATTAAAAAGAAAAAATAAACTCATTTTCATTACTCAAGTTTCAATAGGATTATTATTTTTTGTTCTTTGGGAAATTTTAAGCAAATATAATATCATAAATTCGTTTGTCTTCTCTTCTCCTACAAAAATAATAAAATGTTTAATTGAATTATACCAATCTCATAATCTATTTAATCATATATGGGTTACAACAAAAGAAGTATTAATTTCATTTTTACTAGGTGGTATTATTAGTTTTATCTTAGCAATTATATTGTATTTATCAAATACTTTAAAAAGAATATTTGATCCGTTTATAACAATATTAAATAGCTTACCAAAAGTTGCTTTAGGGCCTATAATTATTATTTGGATGGGGGCACGGCAGATTATCACGGGTGTTCCCAAGAA
>CANQNA010000171.1 GCA_947625005.1 uncultured Bacilli bacterium | reverse complement strand
TTTTTATGAAAAATAATAAGGATTATAAATTAGAATGTGCTACTAAGGATGATGTAGAATTATTAATTTCATATAAATTAGCAAGCATTTTAGATTATGCTAAAGATTTGCCTAAAGAAGAAATTGAAAAAATAACTACTTATGTTAAAACTACTGTTCCTAAGCAAATTAATGATTATGAGATTATTATAATTAACAACCAAAAAGTGGGATGTTTACTATTAGAAAAATATGAAGATGGTATTTTACTAAATGAATTATATTTAGATAAGAATTATAGAAGAAAAGGAATAGGTACAAATATACTAAATAATATATTGGATAATAATGTTAAAGTTTATTTATGGGTTTATAAAGAAAATATTTCAGCTTTAAATTTATATAAAAAATTAGGATTTAAAATAAAAGAAATTACAGAAACTAGATATTTTATGCAATATGATAGAAGTTGTAAATAACTTTTTTCGTCAGCAGTAAAAAGTTGTAGATTACTACTTTATTTTGTTAAATCCATTTAAACTTTTTTGGATTTTAATATAAAAAGACTTAATTTATCTTTTCTCTAAAACTTAATTTATAGGTTTTTACAAGTTTATATTCTTCAAAATTAGCTTCATTTGGATTAGTTATTACTTTTTTATCAAAATCAAATTTAGTTACAGGAGCATAATATCCCCATTTTTGATACCAAATTCCATTATAACTTTTTCTTATAAAGTGGAAGTTTTTTCCATTAGAAAGTAACGAAATTACCCATTGTTTATAAATGTAATTTGAAGTAAAAAAGAATTCAGAATTGTCGTCGATATTGGAAATTTCTTCTTTTATACCTAAAACATTTAAGTCCAAAATTAATCTTTCTTCAAAGGTTAATTTTTTAATTTCTTCAATAGGTATATGTTTTGCAATTGCTCCTATTATACCTAATTGATATGCATCTTTTATTATTTGATTTTCTGGGATATCTAATCCTAAGGCAAAAGCATAACAATTAGTAGAAAAATCATTTTCCCAATATTCTTCACGTAAACTAATTAAATTTTTAATAGTAGAAAAATCGGTTTCCCAATATTCTTTATGTAAAAATTTATTATAGTTAGTCTTTAAATTTGCCATATTGATCACTTGGTATACGATTATAACATATAAAAATAAAAATGGTAAACATTTAGCAAATTTGTAATATATTATATAATATAGATGACTTATCTAAAATAGGATGATGTTTGGGATATACATATATGTATAATATAATTGACATATATTGATTTTTTCTTTATATTATGCTATACTTATTGTCAAAGGAGGGTATAACGTGAAAAAGTTATCATCTAAATATTTTAAAATTATTGTTGTTATTTGTTTAGTAGCTGGAATTAGTGTTGTTTTGTTAAACTATGATAAGGCATATGATTTTATTTCTAATAGTAAGTCAAAAATATTGTATGCAGAAAATGCAACTTTATTAGAAAAGGCTGAAAAAGAAGTGGAAAAAGCTGAGGCTAAAGTAGAAGAAGCTAATAAGGAAGTAGAAGATGCTCAAGAAGCAATTGATGAAGCAAATGAAGAAATTGAAAAAGCTGAAGCAAAAGAAAAGAAAGCCAAAACAGAAGTAGCAAATGCAGAAAGTGCAATAAAAAAAGCGAATGAAGATGTTCAAGCTGCAGAAAAAGAATTAAAAGAAGCAAAAACTGATAAAGAAATAAAAGCAGCAAAAGCAAAACTTGAAGCTGCTGAAGCTGAAGTAAAAACTGCAGAAAAAGCTAAAAAAACTGCAGAAGACAAAGTTAAAGCTGCAGAGGAAACTAAAAAGACTGCAGAAAATAAAGTTAAAGCTGCAGAAGAAACTAAAAAAGCTGCAGAAAATAAAGTCAAAGCTGCAGAAGAAGAAAAAAAACAAGCTGAAGAAGAAGTAAAAAAAGTAGAAGACATGATAACTACAACTACAAAGAAAACTACAGAAACTACTAAAACTACGACAACTACTAAAACAACAACAACTAAAAAGACAGAAACAACTACCAAGAAAGCTGAAGAATCTAAAAGTCAGGGAAATACTTTACCTCAATGGGTATTAGATGCAGCTGCTAAGTCAGAAAAAGAAAATCAAGAAGCATATGAAAAATATCTAAAAGAGCAAAAAGAAAAGGCCGATAAAGCCAAAGCTGAAAGAGCTGCCCAAGAAAAAGCTGCAGAAGAAGCTGCAGAAAGAGAAGCAGAAGCAAGAAGACAAAGAGAATCTACGGAAAGCTTAACAACTACAAAAAAACCTGAAACTCAAACGTTTCCTTCTAGTAAATTACAAGATGCTGCAAATTTAGCTGATACTAAAACAACAGCAAATACTCAAGAAAATGCTAAAAAGATTACATGTAATGCTATAGGAACATTTGGTAAAGGTTATATTGAACATTGTAATGATCATGGTTGGATATGGTTTGCAAGATTTGTAAGCAAATACAATATATTTAAAGAACCAGGTAGTGGAAAATTATCTAATAATGTCATTATTGGTAGACGTGGTGGTATAGAATGGACACAATATGCACCTAGTGTAGTTGATGGACATCACTTTAAGAGATGGGATATTGGTATTGATTTTGTAAACAATGTTCCAATGGTAGTTTATACAGCTGTTTACGAATAATTATTGTTAAATTTAATATATAAAACTTATTTGTCTAACAAAGACTGGATTCAAATTATATTGATTCAGTCTTTTTATATGTTGTTTTTAAATTTTATCTAAATAATATATTTATTTTTAATTTTAGTATGAATTTAATATTTTCGATTATATTAAAATTAGGAGGATTATTATG
>CANQNA010000170.1 GCA_947625005.1 uncultured Bacilli bacterium | reverse complement strand
ATCCGGTAAAGATAGATTAGTAGAAGTAAGTGTTAGTAATACTTCATCAGCAGATTGGGTTATGAGTGTTTTACAAACTGATGCTTCAATTAATAGTGGAAATTCAGGTGGACCTCTTGCTAATGCTAATGGAGAAGTTATAGGCGTAACTAATATGAAATTGGTTTCATCAGGAGTAGAAGGAATGGGATTTGCTATTCCTATAGAAGATGCTTTAAATTATGCAGACCAATTAATAAAAGATGGAAGTATTAAAAGACCATTCTTAGGAGTAACTATGGGTAGTGTCAGTGACGCTTACAAATTATTCCAATATGGTATAACAATAGATAATAGTATTCAAAGTGGAGTCGTTGTAGTAGAAGTGCAAGAAGATTCTCCTGCAGATAAAGCTGGATTACAAAAAGGAGACGTTATTTTAAAATTAGGAGACTATGATACAGAATCAGTAGCTAGATTAAAATATTACTTATATAAATATAATCCGGGAGATAAAGTTAAAATAACTTATATTAGAAATGGCAAAACTAATACAACAACTGCAACTTTAACGAAAAGTACAAATTAGGACATTATGTCCTTTTTTATTTAATTATAATATTTGATTTATGATAAACTAGAGTTACTAAATCCATTAAAATTGAAAGAGATACATAAAAATCTTTTAAAATAGATAAGTATACAAATACAAAATTTCCATAACTTATTAAGCATATAAATATTAAACGTAATGAAATAAAAATATACAATTAAAGAAAAATATGATAATATAATCATGTTTGAAAGAAGTGATATTATGTCTTTAAAAGCTGGAATTGTTGGATTACCTAATGTAGGAAAATCTACTCTTTTTAATGCAATAACTAAAAAAAATATTTTGGCAGCAAATTATCCATTTGCTACTATAGATCCAAATGTTGGTGTAGTTACTGTTCCCGACTCAAGATTAGAATATTTAGAAAATCTTTATACTCCTGATAGCACAGTCCCTACTGCGTATGAATTTACTGATATTGCAGGTCTTGTAAAAGGTGCATCTTTAGGAGAAGGTTTAGGTAATAAATTTCTCGCTCATATAAGAGAAGTAGATGCTATTGTTGAAGTAGTTAGATGCTTTGTTAATAAAGAAATAACGCACGTAGAAGGAAATGTTGATCCAATAAGAGATATTGAAATTATTAATTGCGAGTTAATTTTATCTGATTTAGAAATTGCTACTAATCGAATAAAAAAACTTGGAAAAAAGGTAGAAATGTCAAAAGACAAACAAGAAATAATTGAAATAAATGCTTTAAAGAAGGCAATAGATGCTTTAGAAAAAAATATTCCTCTAAGATTAGTAGAATTTGATGAGTCTGAATTACTTGCTCTTAAGAATTTTAGTTTTATTACTTTGAAGCCAATTATTTATTGTGCGAATGTTGCAGAAGAGGATTTAATAGTAGGAGAGAATGAATATACTAAATTAGTTGCTGATTATGCTGAAAAAGAAAATTCTAGTATGATAATAATGTGTGCTAAAATTGAAAGCGAATTAGCTGAATTAAATGAAGAAGATAAAAAAATTTTTATGGCAGATTTAGGATTAAAAAATAGTGGATTAGATAAGTTAATTTTTGCTACTTATGATTTGCTAGGACTTGCTACATTTTTTACTGCAGGACCCAAAGAAGTTCGAGCATGGACTTTTAAAAAAGGCATGAAAGCACCAGAATGTGCTGGGATAATTCATAGTGATTTTGAAAGAGGATTTATTCGAGCTGAAGTAATGAGTTTTGAGGACTTAGAACAATATGGAACAGAATTAAAAGTAAAAGAAGCAGGTAAAATGCGTTTAGAAGGTAAAGAATATTTAATGCAAGATGGAGATATTTGTTACTTTAGATTTAATGTGTAAAAGTTATAAATTTTACACATTTTTTATTGATGTTCAACTGTTCATATGGTATTATTAAAATAGGAAGTGAAAATATGAATAATAAAACTAATAAGGTATTAATATGGTTGGTAGTAATATTAATAATTGTAGTAATAGGATTAATGAGTTTTATTGTGTATAAAGAATTTTTAAAAGATAATTATAATCAAAATAATAATAACAACAATACGTCTAATGTTTTAAATGATGAAGAAAACAACAAAAATGATATAACCGATATTAATAAATTTCCTCAAAAAAGTGATAATACAGTTTTATCTTCATTTTATGCAGCTACATTATTACAAGATGAAGTAGGCAAAGATATAGTTGATGATACAGAAAACTTTAAAAATATATCTTATACTAAAAATAACATAAAATATAATTTGTCTTGTGCAGCTTATAATCCTAAAAGTGATATAACTCAAAAACCTCAATGTGAAACTACTGAAATTGAATTTGAAAATTTTAAAGGAAAATATTATTATAATAATATCAGTGAAGGATGTAGTGACAATAGATATCTTATAATTACAGACCAATATATCATTCAACAAAATATTTCTGGATGTGGTGATGCAATGGACATAATTATTACAAATTCAAACGGAGAAAAAATATTTACTGAAGAAAATTCTGTAGCTATATACGCACCATACAAAATTAATGAAACAGTACCTTATAATTATCCCGGAAAGGAAGTAAAAATAGCAGTAGTTAACAATATATTATATTATGTAACATATACAAGTGATAGTTTAAAAGACAGCAAATTATATTTTAATTCTTTTGATTTATCTAATCTTAAAAAATCTCAAATACAAGAATTTACTGGAACACCTTTTGGTTTAGATTAATATAAATAGTAATGTGTAAAAGTTATAAATTTTACACATTTTTTCTATTTAAAATCTATTTGCATATAATTAATTAGTATGTTATAATACATTTCGAGCGAAAGCT
>CANQNA010000169.1 GCA_947625005.1 uncultured Bacilli bacterium | reverse complement strand
CAATGGGCTAGTCAAACTGGTTCATCATTCTCTGCCCCATATTATAACAGTAAAAGAAAACTATTAGATATTTCAGCAATTAAAGAAAATATTGGTGGTGTAAGAGGAATTGATGTAGTTTCAGCAAATAGTGTTGTAGGAAATTTAGAAATAATAAATAATGCTATTTCAAGTGCATTAGGAAGAGCCGTAACTGCAGTACAAACCTGTGGATTCATTGGTGGAACTTCTGCAACAAATTTAGTCGCATCTTTAAATTCCATTAAAACAAACATTAATAATTCTTTTTCTAGTTGCAAATCTTCATTAAAAACAGCAATTAATGACACTCTTAAAAATTACGAAGACACTGAAGGTAAAATTGCTAAAGCCTTTGCCGGAAAAGAATAGAGAAAAACTTTGTTTTTTTCTAAATATGAAAAATAATAATTATTTTTCTTATTTAAAAAAAAATGAGGGTAATTATGAAAATAGACGTTAGACTAATCAAAGAGCAATGTAAAGAATTAACCAAGATAGTAAATGATTTAGAATTAAACTATTTAAACGTGTTTAATCAAATAAATGATTCTTTAAATAATATTCATGATGATAAATCATCATTATTTTTTGAAGATATTTCAGCAGAAAAAAAAGAAATCCAAAAAGTCCTATTGAATTTAGAAGATTTAAAAAAAACTTATATAAGTATTTATAAATATTATAGTGAAATAGCTTTAAAAATCACATATTTTAAAGAAAATAAAGATGATTTATTTAATACATTTGATAATTATTTAGAAAAAATAGATAACGTCATTAAACAAATCGATAATAATACTAATGAAAATTTAACAATAAAAAATCTGTTAATTACTAATCAAAAAATAATAAAAAATGTAAAAAAAGATTGTTATGATATAATTAATAATATAGAAAAGAAAGAATCAAAAATAAAGGAGTTAGTTAGTAAATTAAGTGCTTTTAAAATTAATGAAATAAACTTTAATAAAAAAATGTAGGTGATTTTATGATATTAATTGATATTGATGCCTTAAATGTTAATATAAACAAATTAAAATTTTATCTTAAAGAAGAGCAATTAGCTATCGATTCATTAGATAATTTTCATAACAATGGTATATACATTTCTAATAATATGTCAAAAATTAATGAATTTAAAGAAAACATTATTACTAATTTAAAATTAATAAATAAAAATCATTATCAAATACTTGATGTTCTTCAAGAAAAAATTAATAAATATATAGAATTAGATAAAGCTACAGCAAAACAATTTGAAATGTTAGGTGATATAAATGTTAGAAAATAATAATCAAAATATAAATCAACAAATATATAATTTAAAAAATAATATTGAAGAATTACAAGATATTAATCGTAAATTAGTAAAACTTTTAAATGATACTATAATTTTAAATGATGATCCTGTTGATAATATTGAAATAACAAAAGTAGAAAATAATTATCAAAAAATAAAGGAAATAATTAATACCAATATTTCTTTGAATATGTAATAAAAATATTTGTATAGAAAGGCTGTTAGTTGATTATGGCAATTAGAAAAAATATCAAAAAAGTTAAGATAAGCTATCAATCTTCTCCTGGTGGAAACATTGATGCTATAAATAATAGCTTTAATAATTATCAAATTAGAAACAATTATAATAATAATGCTAATGAAGTAGAATATATGGATTTTTCAATAGATAATAACGAAATAAACAATTACGATGTTCAAATAAAACAAAATAATGATAATATTGAAACAATGAATAAAATAGAAACTGAATTAGAAGAAGAATATCAAACTTTAAAAGAAAATATAGACGATATTTATTCTTTAGATAATTCCGAACTTTGGTATGAAAATAGAATAATTTTATCTAATGGAGATAAACCAATGACACCCCAAGATTATGAAAATATGATGTTAGGAGATTATTCTATAATTTATTCAGGTGAAAATATTATAGAAGCTTTTAATAATGATTCAGAATATCAAGAAAAAATAAAAACATATAAAGATACATATAATAAAATCTTTAAAGAATTAACTAATGGTAATCAAACTGAAGAAGAATATCAAGCTCAAATGGAAAGCATCAAAAATGATCAAATAATAATATCATCATCAATATATGCTTTAAAAGAAGAACAAGAAAAATTAAAAATAGAAAAAGAAGAGCAAGAAATATTTAGTAGTAATAACTTTATTAAATGGAATAAAACAAACTTTACATTTGAACAATTAGAAGAAAAATACAATGAATATCAAGAACAATATTTAAGAATATATGATGTACCCGATTTAGCTCAAGGATTGCAAGATAATTATAATCCCATGAGATTTTGTGAATATGCCGAAAAATTAGCAGAACAGCAAGGCAAAGATATAAAAGATGTAATAAATAGACAAGTAGTGGTATATCAAAAAGATTTTTTCAAAATATATGAAGATTATCAAGTAATGAGTAATGAAGAAATACAAATCTTTTCTTATCTTTTTGAAACTGAAGGAAGAGCATCTGCTGAAAAATATTTAGAAAAAAAACAAAATGAATTAAATCAAAGAATAGGAATGATTAAAGCCCAAAAAGAAATAGATGAGTTATCATTAGATGATGAAGGAAAAATAAAAGAGACATTAGGCAATATGTTAAATGTCGGAACAGATGGGTTAGGGGATGGAATAAATTCCTTTTTTCACGGGTTAGAAAATGCCATAATAAATAACGAAAAAATAACTGCTGAAGAATATAAAACAGCTTATTATATACAATATTTACAAAAAAATTCAAATGTCTTAGATAATATCTATCAAGTAGGAATGTCAACTGGCAATATGTTACCAAGTGTAACCGCAAGTTTTCTAACATCACTAATT
>CANQNA010000168.1 GCA_947625005.1 uncultured Bacilli bacterium | reverse complement strand
CTTTAATTTATAAAGGTGTTGCGATATCAAAAGATTCTTCTTCTACAACAAATAGTATTACTTCTTCTATTTTTAAAGGAATATGCGAATTAGGAAAAATCCCTTATCAAGATTTTGTTTCTAAAAATGATATGACAAGTGGAAGTACGCTTTCAGGAATTAGTTTAAGACATGTTAGTATAGATTCCATTGATGTAGGTTTGGGAGAATTGGCTATGCATGGTGCTAGAGAGATTGTAGGATCTTTAGATACGTATTATTTATATTTAGCCTTTAAAAAATTTTATGAAATTAATATTATTAAAGAAAAAGATCGCATTACATTAAAAAAATAGCAGTTATTTTAAACTAGCTATTTGTTTTTGATAATCATCACTTAGACAAATGTAAGAACCACTAACTACCATATCACAGTCTTGTACCTTTTTTATAGTATCTTGATTAATTCCTCCATCAATACTAATAATGTATTCATACCCATTGTCTTCTCTTAATTTTTTTAATTCAATTATTTTTGGCAAAACACTATCCAAAAATTCTTGACCTCCACTACCTGGTTCTACACTCATAATTAATACTTGCTCAATATCATATAAATAATTTCTGATTTTATCCACTGGAGTATTTGGATTAATACTTAAACCGGCTTTAATTCCATAACAGTGAATAAGAGAAATTAATTCTTTTAAATCTTTTTCTACTTCAGCATGAATAGTAATATATTCTGTATTTAAATTTAAATACTCTTTAATATATTTTTTCGGATTACTTACCATTAGATGAACATCTAATGGTTTTTCATTATCTTTTTGCCATTCTAAAAAATCTGTAAAACCAAAATTTTTTTCAGGAACAAAATTACCATCCATAACATCTACATGTAAATAATCACAGTCAGTTTTATTTATTAAATTAATAGTTTCTTCTTCATTTTTTTTACTCTTTATAAACGATACTGATATTTTCATGTTATCATCTCCTAAATTTCAAATAATTCTCATACCTACTTTTTAATATAATATTTTCTTCAACTAATTTTCTTACTTTACATCCTTCTTCTTTTAGATGGTTACAATCTTTAAACTTACAATTAACATTAAATTCTAAAAAACTTTCTTTAATTTCTTCATTAGTCATATCATTAATATCTAGAGCACTAAAACCTGGAGTATCAGCAATTAAAGAAGTTTTATAATTAAACAATTCAACATGTCTTGTAGTATGTTTACCTCTGCCTAAAGCCTCACTTATTTCGGCAGTAGCTAAGTTTAAAGATTTATCAAGTTTATTTAATAAAGTTGATTTTCCCGCTCCTGTTTGACCTGTTAAAACTACTGTTTTATTTTTTATTAATTTAGTTAATTTATTTAAATTGTTATTAGTTAATACATTTATTCCTATTTTTTTATAATATTTTACAATCCTTTTTAATTCTTTTTTCTCTTTTAAATTTAATAAATCAATTTTTGTTAACACAATTATTGGTTCTATTTTTTTATGGATAATAATTGTTAGAAGTTTATCTAATAAATTTAAAGATAAATCTGGCTTTTTCACACTCGTTACTATAATTGCAGAATCAATATTAGCAATCATAGGTCTATCTAAAAAATTGTTTCGTGTTAATACTTCTAAAATATAATTATTTTCCGGATCAATTTTTACTTTATCCCCTACAATAGGAGTAATATTTAAATTTCGAAATTTTCCTCTTGCACGACAATCATATTTATTGTCTCCTACTTTTACAGTATATAAATTACTGATTATTTTAACTATTGTACCTTGCATTATTCCGTTATTTCGCCTTCAACTGTTTCTTGTTCAGCAGCAATAACAATTTTTAAACTCATACCAGCGATTACTTGTGACCCTGGTTCTCTACTTTGAGAAATAATAGTCCCTGGTTCATAATCAGCGGTGGGTTCATAATTAACATTTAATTCTAAACTGTATTTTGCGGCAAAAGCTTCGATATCTTTTAGACTATAAGCATTAGAAGTAAAATCAGGATATTCTGCAGTCATATCAGGAATATGAAGAGTAATGGTATCTCCTTCTTTCAAAACTGTTCCAACTTTTGGTTCTACAGAAATGATTTCCCCTTCTTCATAATCATTTATATTTTCTACTTCATCATTTACAACCACAACATATAAGTTATACATTTCTTGTAAAACTCCTTTAATTTCTAAATAATTTTTTCCTTTTAAATCTTCAACAGTATATCCACCTACTCCTGTTGATTCATATAAAACAATAGTTGTTCCTTCTTTTACTGTTCTTCCAGCAACTGGAGAAGTTTTTACAATTTTACCTTCTTCTATAGTATCACTAGTTGTTTGCTTTATTTCAGCTTGAACATCAAATCCATCTTTTCTTAAACGTTTTTCTGCTTCAATTACAGTCATATTAGAAACATCAGGAACTTCAATATCTTTGTTATTAGCTATTTTAGGAAGTAAGAAAACCACAGCAGTTGTTATAATTATTAAACTAGTAAATAATATTCCCAAAATTAAAAGTAATTTATTTTCTTTTTTCTTTATATCTTTTTCTGTTATTTTAGCCACTTTTACTCCTTCTTCCTCTAATTCAACATTTTCATCTTGTAATTCTTTAATCTTTTTTTCATCAACATCATCTAAATCAGGATATGGTAAAATATATTCTTCTTCATTAGCTCTTGCTGGAGATAAACAAGTTTTTAAATCTTCATACATTTCTCTTGCATCAGCATATCTATTTTTTATATTTTTAGAAGTAGATTTAATAATGATATTTTCTACAGATTGAGGAATAGTTGAATCTATACTTCTAATACTAGGAATTTTTTCTTTCAAATGTTTTAAAGCAATTTCAACAGCATTATCACCTTTATAAGGAAGTGTTCCAGTTAAAAG
>CANQNA010000167.1 GCA_947625005.1 uncultured Bacilli bacterium | reverse complement strand
ATTTTGTGGTAAAATAATACCGAAATGAGTGATTTTATGGACAAAATAGTGATTAAGGGTGCTAGAGAGAATAATTTAAAGAATATTAATTTAGAAATTCCTAAAAATAAATTGGTTGTTGTTACTGGTGTGTCTGGAAGTGGAAAAAGTAGTTTAGCATTTGATACTATTTATGCAGAAGGTCAAAGAAGATACGTGGAAAGTTTAAGTGCTTATGCACGTCAATTTTTAGGTGGTAGTGAAAAGCCTGATGTTGATAGCATTGAAGGATTAAGTCCTAGTATTTCTATTGACCAAAAAACAACTAATAATAATCCTAGGAGTACTGTAGCAACTGTAACTGAAATATATGATTATCTACGTCTTTTATATGCTCGTATAGGAGTGCCTTATTGTCCTAATCATAAAAAACCTATAACTAGTCAAAGTATAGAAGAGATGACTAATAAAGTTATGGAATATGAGGAAGGGACAAAATTAGAAATTTTAGCACCAGTTATTCATGGAGAAAAAGGAACTCAAGTAAAATTCTTAGAGAAATTACAAAAAGATGGTTTTTCTAAAGTCCGTATTGATGGGGAAAAATATGATTTAAGTGATTCAATAAATTTGGAAAAAAATAAAAAACATAACATTGATGTAGTAGTTGATAGAGTTATAGTAAAATTAGAAGATAGAAGTAGAATTTTTGATTCTATAGAAAAGAGTGCAAATCTAGCTCATGGTAAAGTTTTAATAAATATTATTGGAGATAAAGAATTTTTAATGAGTGAAAATTACGCTTGTCCAGATTGTGATTTTTCTTTACCTGAATTAGAACCTCGTTTATTTTCTTTTAATGCACCTTATGGAGCATGTCCATTGTGTAAAGGCTTAGGGGCTACCCAACATATTAGTTTAGATTTATTAATTCCTGATAAGTCTTTATCAATATTGGATGGAGGAATTAAAACTTTAAATTTAGATAATAATACTTATATGACTAATGTTATGACTGTTTCTAAATATTATAATATTGATTTAACTAAACCAATTAAAGATTTAAGCAAAGAAGAATTGAATATTATTTTGTTTGGAACTGATGAAGAAATTAAATTTAATTATGTTAGTCGTAATGGTAATACTAGAAATACTGTTTCTACTTATGAAGGTGTTGTAAATAATTTAGAGAGAAGATATATGGAAACAAGTAGTGGCTGGATAAGAGATTGGATAGAAACTTATATGGTAGAAAATACTTGTCCTAAATGTCATGGAGCAAGACTTTCAGATGATGTATTAAATGTTTATGTAGGTAAGAAAAATATTTTTGAAGTTACAGAAATGAGTATAAAAGATTTAATTCCTTTTTTTAAAAATTTAAAATTAACAAAAAGTGAAAAAGAAATAAGTGATTTAATTTTAAAAGAAATTAATAGTAGATTAGAATTTTTAAATAATGTAGGTCTTTCTTATTTAACTTTATCTAGATCTGCAGGTACTTTAAGTGGAGGGGAAAGTCAAAGAATAAGGCTAGCTACTCAAATAGGTAGTAGATTAAGTGGAGTTTTATATGTTTTAGATGAACCTAGTATTGGTCTTCATCAAAGAGATAATGAAAAATTAATAAATTCTTTAAAAGAAATGCGTGATTTAGGGAATAGTTTAATTGTAGTAGAACATGATGAAGATACAATGAGAGCGGCTGATTATTTAATTGATATAGGACCAGTTGCGGGAGAAAATGGTGGTTATGTAATGGCTACAGGAACTCCTTATGAAGTAAGCCAAAATGATGAAAGTATTACGGGAAGATATTTAAGTGGTAAAGAAAAAATAGAAATACCGAAAAAAAGAAGAAAAGGTAATGGTAAATTTATTAAAATAAGAGGTGCTAAAGAACATAATTTAAAAGGAATTAATGTAGATTTTCCTTTAGGAACTTTTACTTGTGTTACAGGAGTTAGTGGAAGTGGAAAAAGTAGTCTAGTTGATGAAATTTTATATAAGGCTTTAAAAAAATATGTTTATAATAGTAGAGATGTAATTGGGGAACATAAAAAAATATTGGGTTTAGAAAATATTGATAAAGTTGTTCAGATTACTCAAGATCCTATAGGAAGAACTCCTCGAAGTAATCCAGCAACTTATGTGGGAGTATTTGATGATATTCGTGATGTTTTTGCCGAAATGAAAGAATCAAAGATGCGAGGATATACTAAGAGTAGATTTTCCTTTAATGTAAAAGGTGGAAGATGTGAAGCTTGTAATGGAGATGGCGTAAAAAAGATTGAGATGCATTTTTTACCTGATGTGTATGTACCTTGTGATGTATGTCATGGAACACGTTATAATAGTGAAACTTTAGAAGTTAAATTTAAAGGGAAAAGTATTAGTGATGTTTTAGATATGCGAGTTAGTGAAGCTTTGGATTTTTTTGAAAATGTACCAAAGGTTCGAAAATCTTTAGAAATGTTAAATGATGTAGGTTTATCGTATATCAAATTAGGTCAAAGTGCCCCTACTTTATCTGGAGGAGAAGCAGGAAGAGTAAAATTAGCCAAAGAATTACAGAAAAAACCTACGGGGAAAAGTGTATTTATTTTAGATGAACCAACAACTGGATTACATACTCATGATATTAAAAAACTTTTAGAAATTTTAAATCGTATTGTAGATAATGGTGATACAGTTATTGTTATTGAACATAATTTAGATGTTATAAAAGTTGCAGATTATTTAATAGATTTAGGTCCTGAAGGAGGAGACCAAGGAGGAAGCGTTATAAAATGTGGTACTCCAGAAGAAGTTATTGAGTGTGAAGAATCTTATACTGGACAATTTTTAAAAAAAATTATGTAGTTGAGATTTGGGAAGTTTAATATTATAATTGTATTTGATAATATAGTAAGTATATTATCTTTTAATAGGAGGTATATATGAACCCAATAATGTTTACTTT
>CANQNA010000166.1 GCA_947625005.1 uncultured Bacilli bacterium | reverse complement strand
CTTGCATGACCCACTATCTTATTATCTTCGATAGCCCAGTAATAAATTTCTTTTACGCCTTCATTATCAATTCCTTCACGAACCTTATTGGCATGATCTAATACTTCTTTGTAATTTTCTTTGGTTATACTTGGTATAAAATCAGGATAAATATTAGTATATTCCGCATTATAGTCATCTAATTTATCAATATCTGTCATATCATCTTCTTTTAAATAGACATTCATAATCTCACCTCATATATTTTTTCCTTACACGATCTATCATTTGCCCTATTTTTGTATATTATTTGTCATATTATTTGTAAAAGGTATTAATTGATTTACAAAAAATTCTTCAAAATTATCTCCTAATTTAAAATTGTTTTCGGTAAATTTTACAAGTTCTTCAAATTTTACAAAACCCATTTTATTAAATCTTTCAATAAATCTAGTACAATCTTCATATTTAGAACTTAATATATGGGCCATAGTTCTTACATAATATTCATAATATAAAGTTTTTGGATTGCCTTGATATGTTGGAGGCAAACCATTTTGAACAGAATAAGTTACAAATTCTTTGACATTCTCAAAATGATTCCAATATTTATCAACTAAATGATTTATAAATGGGTGTGAATATTCATGATATAAATTTACAATATATGAAGTACTTTCAATATATTCACCATCTTCTATCCGTAATCCTTTAAAACATATTGGAATTCCATCAACTCTAGGGCCAAAGCCGCCGTTGAAAAATATTGAATATATAACAGAATATTTAGGTAATTTTTCGCCATAACATTTTTCTATATCTTTAACATCCATGTTTTTTGGATACCATTTTGTACTTTGCTTAATCATTTTGTGAAATTCATCAAAATTACTTTTATAAAATTCTAAATAATTTTCCTTTTTAATAAATTCATTAATATCACTTATAAATTCATCTATATTATTTATTAATAATTCACAATTATCTTTTTTATGTTCTTGTAAAAACTGTTTTTGATTAAAGGTTTGTTTTAAAATAAAATCTTCATTTAAAAACATACAAATATTTGGAATAATACCACAATCAGAAATATCAGATAATATAACTGCCCATTTCATGAGTTTTGGGTACTTATTAAAATCAATAAAATTGTATAGATTGTTTGCATATTCTGTATCACTAACTTCTATATAATCCAGTTCTTGTTTTAATTTTTTATTCTCTTTTTCTAATAAATTTGGATAATCTTTTTTTAATTTTGATAGCATACCAAAAATAAGTTCTACTCTAGCGTCTACCATAAATGATACTCCATATTTTAATTCTTCATACATGTTTAACAACTCCTTGGACTATACAAAATTTATTCTACTATTACTTTATCAGTTAAATTACAAATATATTTTTTAATCTTTATTTGCTTTTATTTTTCTTAATAATTTCCCATCTCATACCAATTAAATCTAATTTTTCTTTTCGTTCTTCTGCAATATTTTTGCGTTGGCGCTGATTATATATCCATATTCCTAAATTAATGTTACCATTTTCATCGTATTCATAGCCATTATTCGTTTTGAATGATTTTGGGACTTCTAAATTGCCATGGTGTTCATAATATGCTTTGGCATACTCATACATTTTATTCCATATCTCATCATTATTTTTAGTTTTCCATCTCATACCAATTAATTCTAATTTTTCTTTTCGTTCTTCTGCAATATTTTGATTTTGGCGCTGCTTAGATATCCATCCACCTAAATTAATGTTACCATTTTCATCATATTCATAGCCATTAGTAGTTTTGAATTGGAATGGAATTTCCAAATTATTATGGTGTTCATAATATGTTTTTGCATACCCATACATTTCATTCCATAATTCATTATAAGTTCTAACATGCCATCTCATGCCAATTAATTCTAATTTTTCTTTTCGTTCTTCTGAAATATTTTTGCGTTGCCGCTGATTAGATATCCACATTCCTAAATTAATTTTGCCATTTTCATCATATTCATAGCCATTAGTAGTTTTGAATTGGCTTGAAACTTTCAAGTTGCCATGGTGTTCATAATATGCTTTGGCATACTCATACATTTTATTCCATGCTTCATCATAATAATTTGATTCAAATCTCACGCCAATTAATTCTAATTTTTCTTTTCGTTCTTCTGCAATATTTTTATTTTGACGTTGATTAGATATCCATATTCCTAAATTAATTTTGCCATTTTCATCATATTCATAGCCATTAGTGGTTTTGAACCAACGTGGAACTCTTAAATTGCCATGGTGTTCATAATATATCTTGGCATACTCATACATTTCATTCCAATTAGTAGCTAATCGATCATCCACATATCTAAGCGTTTCATATATATCTAAATTTTCAATCTCAATATCAAATGATGCTTCCTTTAATTTCATACGTTCATGTAGTTCTAATATTTCTATTTCATTATTCTTTTCATTTTTTTCTTGTCTTTGTCTGATTCTATCTTTTAAATTATTCTCTAGTTCTTTAATATAACCAATGTTATTGGTTAAATCAATTACTATTGGAGCTACTAATTTTTGAATTATTTCATTTTTTTGTGTACCTTCTTTTATGGGAATATCTCTTTCCCGACATAATTTTAATAAGTATTCTAATGAATAATTATCTAACTTTTCAAATGTTTCTTTTGAATTGCCTCTCACTGCTAAAGCTCTACCTAATTGTTCAAAATAAACAATATCCGAAGATGTACCTCTACCCATTATTACTCCATCAACATTTGGAGCATGTACTCCTTCGTTATATTGGTTAATTGCAAACATTACTTGTAATTTGTTACTGACATCATTACCATCTAGATCAGTATCATTATAAAAAGCATCTCTATTTAATTTTCCCTTTTCGCCCATGTCACTAGTTGTCGTGTACAAAATAATATTATCTTCATCCGTAATTTTCTTAAACCATTCTATAGC
>CANQNA010000165.1 GCA_947625005.1 uncultured Bacilli bacterium | reverse complement strand
ATTTTGTTAACTCAATTATACGACTTGAATTACTTTTTTTATATAGAAATGTTTCACATCAATTGTAACACTACAAAAGTCTAATTATTATTCAAAATTTTTCTTCATTTTCTTTTTAATTTATTATATAATGTTTATGGAGTGAACTTATGGACTTAGAATTTACATCTCTCACTGATTTATATAACAAGTTATTACCAGTTTTAAAAACAAAAGTAAATGAAATGCATTTAAGAGGTATTTTTTATATTAAAGAACAAGATATTTGGGATTACAATAAAAAAAAATGGAGCAAAAGTAATAATTTAATTTTTAGTGATATGGTTAGTGATATTTTAAATACAACTAACCAAGAGTATGAAAATTATGTAAAAAGAAAATGGAAGGAGCAATAAGCTTTTTGCTTGCAGAAATGAAAGAATTTGAAGAAATAATTAATAAATGTAAAGAAAATAATTTTAGTGAAGAAAGCTTAAGTAAAATTAAAGAAGCTTTTGAATTTGCAAAATTAAAACATAAAGGAAAATATCGTAAAAGTGGAGAAGAGTATATTAATCATCCTGTAACTGTTGCTTATATTTTAAGCGAATTAAATGTTGATGCGATTACAATAATTTCAGCTTTAGTTCATGAAACAATAACAGAAAGTGATGCAACATTAGATGAATTAGAAACTCGTTTTGGTAGTGAAGTAAAATTAATAGTAGAGTCTTTAGCAAAAATCAATAAATTAAAATTAAATGATGCTAGTGAAAATTCTAGTATTTATTTAAGAAAAGTTTTAGTAGGACTTTCTACTGATGTTAGAGTTATTTTGATAAAATTAGCTGATCGATTACATAATATGAGAACGATTTATGCTCTTAGTCCAGAAAAACAGAAACAAAAAACTATGGAAACTATGAACGTTTTAATTCCTATCGCTCATAGATTAGGAATTAATAGTATCAAAAGTGAATTAGAAGATTTATGTTTGAGATATTCAAAACCAGATATTTATCAAGAAATATTAGATAAATTAGAAGGAACTAGAGAAGAATTAAATGAAGTATTACTAGAAATGAAAGAAAGTATAAGTGATATTTTAAGTAGCCAACACATTAAATTTGAAATTAAAGGTAGAGTTAAAAGTGTTTATAGTATATATACAAAATTATCAACTGGGCGTAAATGGAATGACATTTATGATATACTTGCTTTACGCGTTATTGTAGAAAAAGTTAGTGACTGTTATTTAGTTATTGGTCTCATTCATACTAAATATCGACCTATTGCCAAACGTTTTAAAGATTATATTTCAATGCCTAAGGCTAATATGTATCAATCTCTTCATACTTCTATATTTGGAATAGATGGTCATATTTTTGAAGTTCAAGTTCGAACAAAAGAAATGGACGAAATTGCTGAACATGGTATTGCTAGTCATTGGTCTTATAAAGAACATGGATCTAAAAATATCAAAAATGTTATGGATCAAAAATTAGAATTATATCGTAATATTATAGATGCTTATCAAGAAGAAACTAATGATGATTTATTTGCAAAAAGCATGGAAGAAGAATTACTTAGTGATTTAATTTATGTTTTTACTCCTAAAGGTGATGTTATTGAACTTCCTCAAGGATCTACTCCTGTTGATTTTGCTTATCGAGTTCATTCTCGAGTAGGGGATACCTGTATAGGTGCATTAGTCAATGAAAATATTGTCCCCCTTGACTACGAATTAACTGATGGAGACATTGTTAAAATTCAGACAAATGCTTCTAGCACCCCTAATAAAGATTGGTTAAATTTTGTTAAAAGTAGTCAAGCTAAAAATAAAATAAAAGCTTTCTTTAGCAAACAAGATAAAGAAAAATACATTGAATTAGGTAAAAATCTTTTAGAAAAAGAAATACGTAAACAAAAATTAAATATCAATGAAATCTTAAATGATAATAACTTAAATAAAATTATTAAAGAATTAAAATTAAATAATTTAGAGGATTTATATCTTTCTATAGGTTCTTTAAGATATACCCCAATTTATATTTTAAACTTAATTCATCATGACAAAAAAACTGTTCAAGATGCTTTATTGGAACGTGTTATTAATAATCCGATTAATCCGAAATATAATTATAAAAATAATGTTATAATTGACGGATTTGATGATATTTTAGTAACACTAGCAGAATGTTGTCATCCTGTAATGGGAGATGAAATAATAGGTTTTATTACTAAAGGTCATGGTATTAATATTCATAAAAAGGATTGTCCAAATATTAAAAATATTAAAAATCGCTTGATACCAGCGGAATGGAATAAAGAAAGCGAAAGTGATTATTTATCTAAATTAACTATTTATACGAATACTCCAAGTAATAATTTATTAGATATAGTCGCTCTTGCTGGAAAAAGAAATGTAAATATTACTAGTATTACCGAGTTTATGCAAAATGATAATACAGGATATAGAGTAAGTTTAAAAGTCAGAAATAGCCATGATTTAGAGTTATTTATTGAAGATTTAAAATCTTTAAAGTTTATCAATATTATAAAACGAGGTAATGCATGAAAGTAGTAATCCAAAAAAGTAAAGAAGCAAGTATTTCAGTTAATAATAAAATTATTAATAAAATAAAAAGTGGCTTAGTTATTTTGGTAGGATTTACCCAAGATGATACTATTGAAGATATCAATTATTTAGTAAAAAAAATAATTAATTTAAGAATATTTAATGATGAAAATGGTGTTATGAATAAAAGTATTCTAGAAGTAGGAGGAGATATTCTTTCTATTAGTCAATTTACTTTATATGCTAACACTAAAAAAGGTAATAGACCATCTTATATCAAAGCACTGAATGGAAAAGATGCTATTAACTTATATAATAAATTTAATGAAGAATTAAATAAACAAATTAAAACTTATCCTGGAATATTTGGAGAAAATATGCAAATAAATTTAATAAATGATGGTCCAACTACTATCATAATAGATACAAAAGAATAATACAAACTTACT
>CANQNA010000164.1 GCA_947625005.1 uncultured Bacilli bacterium | reverse complement strand
AATTATGTTAATAATATGTTTTATTTATGTAATTTTTGTGAATTTTTTATTTTAGTATCTTGAATATAATAATTAATTTTTGTCGCAAAATTAAAAGGCAAAAATTTATTTAAAAATACGGCTAATTTTATTTTAAAAGTAGGAATTATAATAGTTTTTCCTTGTAAAGCTTTATCTATAGCATATTTTGCAACATATTCTGGAGTAGCACTTTTTGTATTAAATTCTCCTTTGGCTACTTTATTAAATTCTGTATCTACAGGTCCTGGACAAAGAGCGGATATAATAACATTACTATGTTTATGGTTTAATTCCTCTTTTATGGCTAAAGTTTGTTTTAAAACATAATTTTTTGTAGAATAATATGTTGATAACTTAGGTCCTGCCATAAATCCTGCACTACTTGCTACATTTAAAATATAACCATAATCTTTCTTTTCAAAATCTTTTAAAAATAACTTAGTTAATATATGTACTGCTTTTATATTTAAATCAATCATTTTAAGTTCAGTATCTAAATCTGTTTCATCAAAAAAACCAAATAAACCAAAACCTGCATTATTTACTAAAAAATCAATATTTTTATCTTTGGTCATTTCATATAGTTTGTATACATTTTTTTCTTGAGCTAGATCTAATTCAATTATTTCTACATTAGTTTTGCACATTTTTTTCGTATCATTTAATTTATTTTTTCTTCGAGCGACTAATATTAAATCATAACCTAGTTTACTTAAATATATACTAATTTCTCTACCTATTCCACTACTCGCTCCTGTTATTAATGCTAACATAAGAATCACTCCTCTATTAAAATTATAACAAAAATAGCAAGAATTAAACATTATTTCTTGCTAAATAAACTTTTTATTTTACCTACTGTAAAAACTATATTATCACAATTTTTAATAGCAACTCTTTTACATATGGCTTTTCCTCCAACTGTTATGGAAGAAATTAAACTAGCAATTATTACAGTTACTATTGTTATATTAAAATTAAAAATATTCGATAAATTAATGGCAAGAACTGCTCCTAATCCACCACTAACTATCCCTGAAATATCACCTATAACATCATTGCAAATATTGGCAATAACAGGAGCATTTTTTAAAAGACTTACACTTTCTTTAGCACCTTTAATTTTTCTACTACTTTTAGCATGAAAACTTGTTTCTTCAGCAGTTAAAATAGCAGTCCCTATCATATCAAAAATAATTCCCATTATAGTTACTATTAAAATAATTATAATTAAAACTATATTATTAAATTTATTAGAAATAAAATTGGATACTCCACTAAATATAATAGCAAGAAAAAAGGTAATAAAAAAAACCTTATATATCCAGTTATCTTTTTTCATCAGAACACCCCTTATATAAAGTTTAAAACATGTATGGTAATATCATAGACTAATTTTGTGGCTTTGGTCGAGTTGAATTTCTCTATTTCCTACCATTAGTTACCTGCCGGCGATTTCTCTTTAAAGAAAATAACTAGTAGTTACCTAATCTAATTACTCGATTACCACTTAGTCCACACTTCAAAACCTATAATATGTACACGCTAGAGGTTTTCCCTAACATAAAGAGACTATTCTTATTCGCTTTTGCAAATATATTTTCATAATTAATCCCATATATTCACTCACGACATGCACGTTCAATCGTTACATCTAACAGCCGACTTAATAAAAGGAATTTAGTTATATGCCATTATAACGTTCCTTAAATTTTAAATTATATACTCACCCTACCCTGGGCTGATAAAGCAAATATATAAAGTGTCATTTTGTGCAATTGGTAGATTTTTAGCCCTACCTTCAAATAGTGTTTATGACTAGCATAATGCACCACACATATAAAGCATTATAACAGATTTACATTAATTTGTCAAATATGCTCCTACATTATTCTATGTAATATTTATATAAAATATTGTTTTTATTAGCATATTATTGTTTCCTTGAGTTATAAAAATTACATTTTTGACATAAAGGATGAACTTTTTTATTATGCAAAAAATTATTTTTTAATTCTTGATATTGTTCAGAATTTAATATTGTTTCTAAATCTGTAGTATAAATATTTCCTAAATTTATTATTCCTTCAGAATCAAGACAACAAGGAATAACTGTGCCATCAACTAGAATTCCTATATGATCAATTGTCCCTTTGCATCCACCATCATAAAACTCTTTATTTTTTAAATCGGGCCAAATAAACGCATCTTCTATATCAAAAAATAGATTTTTTTTAATTGTATTATTCTTTATTTTTAGAATATCTACATTATAATGATTATTAAGTTTCTCAATAATTTGTTTATCTTGTTTACTTCTTACCCATAATCTGTAATTAATAATTGTATTATTTTGTAAAAATAAATCAGTATAATGAAAAATTTTATCTAAATCGTTTATATTAGTTAAACTATGTAACGATATATTCATTTGTCTAATATTTTTATTAGCAATAATTTTTTCTAAAAAACGTCCATTAGTTGTTATATTAATTTTAAAAGATTTACTAGCCATATTAATAAGTTCATTAATGGCAGGATGTAATAAAGGTTCTCCCATAACATGAAAATAGAGATAATTTGTATACCCTTTTAGTTTATTTAAAAGGATTTTAAAATTATCTACTGTTATATATTCTTTTTTTCTTTTTGTTTTAACACAAAAAGGGCAACTTAAATTACAATTATTAGTTATTTCAACATAAATTTTTTTAAACATTAGCACGCTTCTTCAACACAAACGTTAGCAAAAATTTTATCATAATTGCTTTGATAAATTTGGATTAATTCTTTTTTTTGGTCTTCTGTTAATTCTTGTTGAAAATTGATATAGTTATCCACAATACCTTGATGATTTCCTACAATACGTCCATCTTTTATAAAATACACATCCGGAGCATTTAAACGTTTAATTCCTGAACGTATTCCTTCAGTATAAGTATCTGTTAAATATTCATCTAAAATATTAATAATATCTTCGTAAAGCTTTACTTTTTCTTCATCACTATTATTTTCATAAATCTCACGTAAATTTAAAAAATTATAGTAATAAATAGTATCTAT
>CANQNA010000163.1 GCA_947625005.1 uncultured Bacilli bacterium | reverse complement strand
CAGGATATATAAAAAATGGAGAATATGTCTATTTCAAAAGTGGTGGAAGTACAATAGATGATGTAAAATATACATTGAGTGATATAAAGAAGACCATTGACGAATGGTATGAAGAAAAAATAACAAATGGAAATGATAAAATAGTAGTAGCATCAGAATGGTGTCAAGACATGAGTGTAAGTAGAACAGCATCAAATTATTTAAATTTTGGAGCAAATGGAAGAGTAGTAGCTAATGCAACAACAAATGCCAATCCAAGTTTAAAATGTGATTTTACGACACAAAGTTCAATATCTGACTATCAATCATATAAATCAGAGAAATTTAATGCAAAGGTAGCATTATTAACAGCAGATGAAGTAGCATATGCAGGAGCTATATATAGTGTTTATAGTACTACTAATAGTAATTATTATTTATATACAGAAGCAAGCAGTAAAGATTATTGGCTATTGTCACCTAATTCATTAGATGTGGACGAAGAAATGCCGGATGTGCTCGGCGTTCAGAACGGTAATTTGGGCTACAATATTGTCTACGAAAATTATGCGGTGGTGCGTCCCTCTATTGTTCTGCACTCAGGAGTGACATATACAGGTGGTGATGGATCAAAAAATAGTCCATACGTAATAAAAAGTGCTTGACTTTTTTCAAAAAATCTATAATTAAAATAGTAAAAAATGTGCTTAATTAATTATTTCAAGATAAAATATATAAAAATATAAATTTTGTCTTGAAATTTTTTTTATAAATGTAATATATTTATTATGTATGATAATATTATTATGGGAAGTGATTAAATGAAGAAAGAGGTAACTTTTAAATTTAAGGAAGTATTAATAATTACGATAGTTTCTACAATCTTTATGAGTTTAATCACAGGATTTGTTGTTTATAAAAAATTTAATGGAGAAAGTGCAAATACTACTAATAATAAGTATGTAAATGAGTTTATTAAAGCTTATAACGATGTTGTTGATAATTATTATGAAGATATAAATGAAGATGAGATGATTGATGCAGCAATTAATGGAATGCTTAGTTATTTAGGTGATGATTATACTACATATTTAAATTCAGAAAATACAGATTCTTTAAATGAAAGATTAGCAGGTACTTATGAAGGAATAGGTATTTCTGTAACAAATGATGAAAAAGGGAATATTGTTATTGTAAATGTTTTAAATGATAGTCCTGCAAAAGAAGCAGGTTTAATGGAAAACGATATAATTATTGAACTTAATGGGGTAAGTGTAGTTGGAAAAAGTACTACTGATTTATCAGAACAAATTGCTAATGCAACAAGTATTGAAATTACTGTTTTAAGAAATTCTGAAGAGTTGTCTTTTGACCTAGAGAAGAAGGAATTGATTGTTCCCGCTCTTACTAGTGAAATTTATGAAAGTCCTCAAGGGAAAAAGATTGGATATTTATATTTATCAAGTTTTACAGGTAGTTTAGATTTACAGTTTAGTGAAGAAATTGCTAAGTTTGAAGCAGAAAAAATAGATAATTTAATAATTGATGTAAGAGGGAATAGTGGAGGATATTTAAAAGCGGCTACAGGTATTTTAGAAAAGCTTTTAGAAAAAGATAAAGTAATGTTTACTTTAAATTATAAAAATAAAAAAACTCCTTATAAAGTAGAAACTGATGAAATTCATAAATTTAAAATAGCAGTTTTAATGAATGAATCTAGTGCAAGTGCTAGTGAAGTTTTAGCAAGTGCTTTAAAAGATAATGGTAAAGCCATATTAATTGGAACAAAAAGTTATGGTAAAGGAAAAGTTCAAATGACTGGAGAATTAACTGACGGATCAATGTATAAATATACTTCAGCAACTTGGTTGAGGACTAATGGAGATTGTATAGATGGAAAAGGAATTAGTCCTGATATAGAAGTGAAAATAGCAGATGCTTATATAGATAATCCTATTTTAGATAATGATAATCAATTAAAAAGGGCAATTAATTATTTTGATGAGTAACTAAATTTAGAGAGTGGTTGGTTTTTGTGAATAAAGAAACTTTAAAATCTAAAATGATGGTTTTTCTTTTAGTTTTAGCAACTATAATTTTGTGTTTATTAGTTCATTTGTTAACAAAACAATTTATTATAAGAAATAAAATTTTTGATGCTAAAATTGATAAAAATGATTATGAAATTGCTAAGATCTTATTTGAATATTATTTTGATGAAAATTTTGATGAACATAATATAGCTCATGCTTCATATAATGAAGATAGTAAAAAATTTGAGTGTAAATATATTATTGATATTCATTCACCGTTATATTATGATTCTGTAGTTTTTTCTACAAGTGATTTTAACAATTATACTTTAAATTCAACATTTTATACAAAAGAGGGAAAATCTTGGATTCCTCATAATAGTACTATTGCTGATTATTTAGTAAAAAATACGACAAAAAATGAAATAATTAAATTAGCGAAAGAACGAAATTATAAAATAGGAAATATCATGTCTATAGATGATTATAAAGATTTATTAAATTTAGTATTACAAGAGGATAAGAAAGAACTTAGCCAATTATTTGAAAAAGGCAATTACATTTTGGATAGTTATAGTTTTACAAGTTATGTGTTTACTTTTAATTTTTTAGATATAGGAAATTCCCAAAATTATATCGAATTAAAATCTACTTATGATAATCTTGCTAAATGGAAAGTATTTGGATCAAGTAATAGACCATTTAAAGATAGTCAAAAGGACAAGGATAGATATTATTTAAATTATTCTTTTGAAATACCTAAGAAAAAGATGGCAAAAATTGAAGAATATTATAATATTTTAGTTGAAAATAATGACTAAAAAAGTGTTAAGTTTTATGTAAAGAAACATACTTCGACAGGCCTTGACAAGTGTTGACAATCATTGACAAAACATTTTCTTTTAATTTGTCACAATATATAATATAATTAGTTCATGCGGTAATAGAAGGAGACGAAAATGGAAAAGAAAATACGAGTTTTATTGGTTGACGATAATGTTAATGCAATAAAGAACTTAAAGCAGTATTTTAGTAGTTCTGAAGTAGTTGAAGTAAAAGGCGAATCTTATGATGGTGT
>CANQNA010000162.1 GCA_947625005.1 uncultured Bacilli bacterium | reverse complement strand
CTTAAATAAAAAGTTTGATTTATCTTCATAAGTTTTTTCTACTAACATTTTATTTTTATATAGTTCGTTTATCATTTGAACATCAGGATTTTCTATTGTAAAATACATTAAACAACATATAAAACTTTCCATAGTTGTAATAATAACTATTTCAGGATTAAATTTTTGTACAATTGCTGATATTAATCCACATATAATAAAAACATATATAGGAACTGCCTTTTTAATAGTAGTTTGTTTTCTCTTTATTTGTAAAATAAAAAACATAATACTACATATAATACCTGAAATCAGAAAAACATAATTTATACCTATCCCGCTTGTATAATAAATTCTATTAACTACATCTCTATGTAAAGTATATGGCAAAAATAAACAAATAATAATTTCAAAAATAGTAGTCACATATACAAACTTTAATATTTTATTTCTTTTATTAAAAGCAATAATAATTAAATATATGAACAATAAATTTAACCAAACAAGAAAATAGACTAGATATGATTTTAAAACTATATTACTTAATATTACAGGAATTACATCATACTTATATGAAACATAATCACAAAATAATTGAAGTATTAATCCTATCATATTAACAATCAACATTACTTTATATATTTTATTTTCTTCATTCCTAATTCTTTCTTTAGAAAAATACAAAAAAGTAACACCAAAAACATATAAAATACTAAAAATTACAAGCATTGTAAGATTACTAATAAGCATATTACCACATCCTAAATAAATTTTAACATAAAAATTAAAAAAAGCACATTTAAAGTGCTAATATTTTTTTTTCTTCGTAAAACTATCAAATTTTTCTTTAACAACAAAACCTTCTATTTCTTGTTTCATTTTTGCAGTATCTCTTTTACCGGACGGAGCATATGGAAAAGAATTTCTAATTTTAAATATAAATGGGACATAATTTACATTGCCAAAGGTTTCATAAATATAATTTTGTAAACTATCTAAATCTATATTACATCCTTCATTTAAAATCAAATGCACAACTAAATCTTCAGTTCCATCTTCTCTTTCTTTAGCTAATACATCACAATTTTTTACTTCAGGTAAACGCATAATACATTTTTCAATATCAAAGTTAAAAATCTTTTCTCCATTAACAATAGTATAATCAGACGCTCTTCCTTCTACGTATAATTGTCCTTTTTCATCTATGTAACCAACATCACCAGTGCAATTCCATTTAACACCATTTTCATCTATATAAAAATACTCATTAGTAGCCTTCTCGTTATTATAATATCCTATCATTCTGCAAGGTGTATTGGCTAAAATATTTCCTCTTTCATTATAACCAAGTTCAACAAAATCATCATTAAATATACCCAAATTAACATTAGGAAGAGGTATACCAACTGAAGCATCACTATGACGTGTTTTTGCTGTTTCAGTAGAAATTGTTGCCCCAGCTTCACATTGCCCATAACCTACTAGTAAATGTGAAGGATTATTATGGTCCTTAAAAACTTTTTCTATTTTTTCAGCAACTTCTTTCGTTAAAGGCTCGCCTCCTTCAAAAGGATATTTAAAATGAGATAAATCAGTATTTGCTTTTAAAAGCTTACTATCCAAAAAACCTTCATACATACTAGTTGGGGCCACTGAATAATTTGGCTTTGCTTTAATAACATTTTTTACAAATAATTCTCTTTCAAAACGAGGATCCATAAATACACCTACACCAAGCGATAAAGGTAAATGCATAGAAGTACTTAATCCAGTAGAAAACCAAGGTGGAATGATTTGATAAAACTTTGTTCCACTGACAAGTTCCACTCCACTAGCTAAATATGAATTAATTGAATTTTGAAAACTATCATTTGAAAGTAAAATTCCCTTTGATGCTCCTGTAGTACCACTTGAATAAACCATTGCTACAGGCATATTAGCTTCATAAGATACAACTGAAGCATCTTTTCTTTTTTTACCATCATTAATAAAAGTATTCCAATATACTTCATTGCTATGTTTTTCTAACTTATACTTTTTTGAAACCAAATTTAAAATTGATGAATTTAATGTAGGTAAAACTATAACTGTTTTAATTCTTGATTTTTTTATAGCATCTTTTAAACCATCATAAAATTGGTCCATAACAATTAAAATGTCACTTTCACAATCCTCAATTCGATCAATTAAATCTGTTTTATCAAAATGAGGGGCTATCATATTAGCAACTGCTCCCAATTTTGATAAAGCATAAAAAGTATAACAGTTTTCAGGAATACCTGCTACACAAACAGTAACAAAATCTCCTTGTTTTACACCATATTCTTCAAATGCTTTAGCTGTTTTATCTATATTTGCTTTTAATTCTCTAAAATTTTTCTTAGCAAAAAAATATTCCAAAGCCATATTATCTTTATATTTATCTGAAGATTCACTCATTTGTTGATAAACTGTTTTAAGAGATTTAATTTTAGCTAACTCCTCTTTAATATAATATTTTTTCCAAGGTTGCTCTTTTGACGGATAACCTTTAGTATTTTCTTTTCCTTGATTTTCGACCATAATACCCACCTTTCAATATTTAAAATAATTTTAACATAAAAAAATTTAAAAGTACAATAGCATATTCAAGCACAAATATATTAAAAGTTTTAAAAAAATGAGCAAAAAACCCATTTTTTCGTTTAAAAATTAACAATATTTATTAATTATTCTTTTTACCTCATCTTCTAAGTTACTTTTTAATAAATAATCTTTAAAACCATCTTTTATATAATGGTCTTTTATTTTTTCTTTATTTTCTTCTAACATTACTACTACCGGTATATTAAATCTCTCTATCTCTTTTAATTCTCTTAATGTTGTTAGTCCACTCTTTGTACTCATCTCATCACTCATCAAGATTAAATTATATGTTTTCCCTGAACGCACTTTATCTATACAATCATTGGCATATAAACTTGTACTTACTATTATTGATTTATCTTCTATATATTTTTTTATCTTTTCTATTTCTTCTTCGTTTTCTCCTACTATTAAAACTTTTGCAGAATTATATAACATATTTTGATATTTTTCTATTGTTTTATCATTACTTTCACTTTCATATATCTTTTGATCTATTGTTACTATT
>CANQNA010000161.1 GCA_947625005.1 uncultured Bacilli bacterium | reverse complement strand
ACCAATGAACATCCAAAAGAATTAGGATTTTTAGGAGTATTAGTAGTTTCTTTTATGTTTTTATTAATATTTTATCGTGCCATGCGCATTAGTTTTTATTCTAAAGATTTATTCGCTAAATATTTAGTATTTGGTTTAATATTTGGTATTATTTTTCAAGCTTTATTAAATTTGTGTGTTGTTGTAGGATTAATTCCAGTTACTGGAGTAACACTTCCTTTTATTTCTTATGGAGGAAGTAGTTTGCTTGTTTCAATGGGTAGTATTGGGATTATTTTAAATGTCAGTAGAAATTTAAATAATTAATTTTGACAAAAATTTATTTTAAATTATGAAAAACTATTTATTGTTTAATTTTTCTTTAGTATAATATTAATAGAAGGAGTGGAATATGGAAAATAAAATGGTAGCAAAATCATTCTTTTGGATGTTCATTGGTTTACTTGTAACCTTTATTACAGGAGGGGTTATTTGTTCTAATGCCACTTTATTAAAAGCATCATTGAGTGGTTTTTATATAATTGCCATTATTGTTCAATTAATTTTAGTAATTGTTTTAAGTAGAAAGATTTTTACATTCAAACCAACAACCGCGAAAATAATTTTTATAATTTATTCAATGATAACAGGATTTACTATTTCCAGCATTTTTGTTGTTTATGAATTATCAAGTATTATATTTGTTTTCGCTTTAGCTAGTGTTATGTTTTTAATAATGGCACTTATTGGTTATTATACTAAATTAGATTTGAGTAAAATTGGAACCTATCTTTTATTTGGACTTATAGGTGTAATACTTTGTTCTCTAGTTAATATTTTTTGGATAAATGATACATTTACTACAATAATTTGTGTTATTTCAATCTTTGTTTTCTTAGGCTTTACGGCTTGGGATGTCCAAAAAATAAAAAGAATGAATTTTGATTCTGAAAATATTGCAATATATGGTGCATTAGAATTATATCTAGATTTTATTAATATATTTTTGGATTTATTACAATTATTTGGAAACAGTAAAGATTAGCCTTTTGGGCTTTTTTTGTTTAGTTTACATATATTCTACTTATTTTTATTAAAAAAATTTTTATTTTATTATATAATTTTAGTAGAGGTGAATTTTTATGCGTGTTGTAGTTACAGCCGGGGGAACAGGGGGACACATTTATCCTGCACTCGCTATGATTAAAAAAATAAAAGAAATGGAACCTACTAGTGAATTTATTTATATTGGAACTCATAATAGAATGGAAAAAGATATAGTTCCTGCCAGTGGTTATAAATATGAAGCTTTAGAAATATATGGTTTTAGTAAAAAGGATCTTAAACGAGATTTTAAAAATATTATTTTAATTTTTAAAGCTTATAAAAAAAGTTTAAATATTTTACAAGAGTTTAAACCAGATATTGTTTTAGGTTTTGGAGGATATGTTACTTATCCAGTAATAATGGCAGCAAGTAAATTAAAAATTAAAACATTTATTCATGAACAAAATTCAATTCCAGGTAAGAGCAATAAAATGCTTGCTCATTATGCTGATATAATTGGAGTTAGTTTTTTAGAATCTACTAAATATTTTTCTAATAAAAATGTTATTTATACAGGAAATCCTTGTAGTGAAAATGCTTATTCTATAAAAAAATCAAGTAAAACAGAATATGGTTTACATAAAGGGAAAAAATCTATACTATGTGTTCAAGGAAGTTTAGGTTCTAAAGTAGTTAATGATAAAATGTTGGAATTTTTAAAAGATATTGATGATGAAAAATATGAAGTTTTATATATAACAGGTAATAGTTATTATGAAAGTTTTAAAAAGAATAAATTAAGTAAAAATGTTTATTTAACTAATTTTGTTAATCCTTTATGTGCACTTATGAAAGATTTTGATTTAGTAATTACTCGAGCTGGAGCAAGTATTATAAGTGAAATAGTTGCAATAGGAATACCTGCTATATTTATTCCAAGTCCTTACGTTGCCAATAATCATCAATATTATAATGCTTTAAATTTAAAACAAAATCATGCAGGACTTATGATAGAAGAAAAAGATTTAAATAAAAATAAATTAAAAGAAACAATTAATATGATTTTTGATAATGAATTATATGCTCAAGATTTAAAAGTAAATGCTCAAAAATTATGTGTTAAAAATTCAGCAACAAAAATTTATGAAGAAATAAAAAAAATATTATAAGGAGAGAAGCAAATGTCTAATAAAACAGTAAAAGTAAAAAAGAAAAAATTAAATATCAAAAAATTTTTAATCTTTTGTTTATTTCTCTATCTTGCTGTTTATGGTATTTATTTTCTTTTAAGCGCGCCTATTAGACATATTAAAATAACAGGAAATACGTTTGTTAGTGATGCTGAAATAATTGAAGCAGCAAAACTTAAAAATTATCCTTCATTTTTTAAATATTTATCTTTTTCAATAGAAAAGAAAATAGAAAAACTTTCTTTAGTAAATGATGCTAAAGTTCAAAAAAAATGGGGATTTGTTTTAGAAATTAAAATTACGGAAAATAAACCTTTATTTTTAAATAGTGAAGATAATTTAATTTATTTGAGTAATAAAGAAACTATAAAAAATACTAATAATATAATGGGAATTCCTACGTTAACAAATTCAGTTGATAAGAAAGTTTTAAATAAATTTATTGAAAAATTAAGTCAAGTAGATTTTAATATTATTTACGAAATTAATGAAATATCTTACGATATCAGTTATAATGAAAAAGGAGAAGTATTAGATGCTGAAAGATTTAAAGTAATAATGAATGATGGTAATTATGTTTACCTAACAGCAGAAAAAGCTAATAAATTAAATTATTATAATGAAATATATGCCAGTATTAATGATAAAAAAGGAACACTTTTTTTAGATAGTGGAGATTATGGTAATTTTGGTTTTACTCCTTTTGGAAGTGATTAAATGAATTATGATAAAGAAATGCTTAAAATAATTAATGGTCTGAATGAGAAGAAGAAGCTTCTTTTGCATTCTTGTTGTGGTCCTTGTTCAACTAGTGTTATAGAAAAACTAAAAGATTATTTTGATATAACAATTTTATATTACAATCCTAATATAGAACCTTTAGAAGAATATGAAAAACG
>CANQNA010000160.1 GCA_947625005.1 uncultured Bacilli bacterium | reverse complement strand
TAGAATAGTGAGGGATTTTTTGTGCAAGATCAAATTACAATTATTGAAAATGGCGCTAGTCAAAATGTAGAATTAATTAGTTATTTTGAGTTAGTTAATACAGGGAAAAAATATTTATTTTATACTTTAAATGAAAAGGTAGAAAATAATTTAGTTAAAATGTATGCAGCAACTGCTGATAATAACGGTAAAATTTTTACTTTAGGTCCTGAAATGTCTGAAGATGAATGGGCTACTTTAAAAAATGTGATGAAAACTATCTTAACTGGTGGCGCAGATGCAAATGTTAAGTATATATATGTAGATTAGGAGGATTATTATGACAAAAGTTATAGCATTACAAGAAACTCAATTAGGTAATGAAGGATTAAAAGGAGCATATATGGCAGGAAAGACTATGACTAATAATGCAAATGTAATTAGTTCAATAGGAGAAACTCCAGCGCCAACAACACCTGTAGCAGAGCCAATTAATAATCCAGCTTCAGTAACCCCTGTAAACATTGATATGGAAGGAACTCCAGTAAATTTAAATTCGGTAGTAAATCCAAATGTAACATCAGAAGTATTTGGTCCAGCAATTCCATCAGCTCCTCAAGTTAATGCAGCGCCAACCAATGATGAAGCCGTAAATACTTTTGCTCAACCTGCAGGAACTGCTAATATGTTTAATCAACCGGGTTCGTCAATTGCAGATACAGTTGCACCAAATAGTGTTCAATCTTCTGTAACTGATGCAGTGCCAAATATGTTTGATAATACACCAGTAGCAACTCCAGTTACAAGTACTCCAGTCACTAATGGCGGAGAAAGCAGTGTAAGCGAAGATTTAACATCTCTAATTAATATTTTAAGAAATAAAATAGATACATATGCTTCAGAAATGCATGCAGAATTAGATAAAATTCAAGAAAGCTTGAATAAAGGTCAAACATCTCCAAAAGTAGAACCTGCACAAGGCCCTGTTGTAACACCTGTAAATGATGTTCCTTCAGGAAATATGTTCGATGTAGCACAACCACCTCAACCAGAATCTGCAATGCAAAATCCATCAGCATCAGATTTAATTGGAAATAACTTAGACGAAACAATGGTTATTCCACGTGATGTAATGACTGAAGCAATCACTCAAGATAATGCATTAAAAATGGCCGCTTAAGTATAAACTTAAGCTTTTTTTAATATAATAAATTAGTGATAATATGAAAAGCACATTAAACTTTTATTATAATCTTTTTCCAGATAAGATTTATAACCAAGAAGACTTTTATTATTTTACTTTGGCTGATAATAAATATTATTTTGTACCCTTCAATAATGACGAAGAAATAGTAAAAAAAATTTACAATCAATTAAAAGTTCAAAAAATAAAGGTAAATGAAATAATTTTTAATAAAGATGGAAAAATCGGAACCATAATTGATAACAAAACTTATGCTCTATTAATGGTTAATTGTTTAGAAAATGAAATAGTTGACTTAGATGAATTTTTGATATTAAAATTTGATTTACCAGTGAGTAATTGGGGCAATGTTTGGTCGGATAAATTAGATTATTACGCTTATCAAGTAAGTGAACTAGCTTTAAAAAAAGAAACATTATTAAATAGTTTTAGTTATTATGTAGGATTATCAGAAAATGCTATTACATATTTTAATATGATAAATAAAGATAATAGTCAATCTTTTATTCAGCATCGAAGAATTTATGCTAAAAATTATGAAATAAATTACTATAATCCCTTAAATATGGTAATTGATTTTGGAATAAGAGATTTAGCAGAATATATAAAATTTTCCTTTTTTTCTAACGAATTCAATATTGATAAAATAATTAATTATATTAATAAAGTAAATCTAGATAATACTTTAATAAATTTATTATATGCTAGATTATTATTTCCTACTTATTATTTTGATGTGTATGATAAAATAATAATAAATAAAAGACCAGAAAAAGATTTAATAAAGATAGTTAATAAAAGCACTGAGTATGAAGAATTTTTAAAACAATTTTATCTTTATTATTCAAAAAAATATACAATGTATAGGATAGAATGGTTATTTGACAAATAAAAAGGAATCCCCATTAGAATTCCACATTGATTACCCCTTCTATTTCAGGATATTCCTCTTGAATCATTCTTAAAATTCCGTTGTTTATAGTATTATCTTGAAAACCACAGTGAGCACAAGCGCCACTTAGTTTAATAAATACATAATTATCTTCTAATTGGATAAATTCAATATCGCCACCTTCTTCATTAATGTAAGGTTTGATATCATCTAATATTTTTTTAATTCCTTCTTCCATAAACATCACTAAAAGTAATTATACTTAAAAAAATGTACTTAGTAAAGAAAAATATGTTATAATATTTTTGAGGTGCAATAATGGACGACTATATAGTTGGAAATATTGTAAAGGGAGAAATCACAGGAATTGAATCATATGGATTATTTGTGAAATTAGATAATAATTATACTGGTTTAGTTCATATTTCAGAGATAACTAATAATTTTGTAAAAGATATTAATAATTATGCAACAATAGGTGATCAAATATATGCGAAAATTATTGATGTAGATGATGTTGAAAAGAAATTAAGATTATCAGTAAAAGGGTTAAATTACAAAGTTAATAATGGAGACAGTAAAGTTAGAGAATCTGTTAGAGGATTTTCCCCTTTACAAGAAAATCTGCCAAAATGGACAGAAGAAATGTTAAAGAGCTTAAAATGAAAAGTTCTTTTTTCATTTTTAAAATATTAAAGAATATTTTTATTAATTTAAAGTATATATAATATTGACAGAAAATAGCGAAAAGTTTAAAATTTTCTGCAAAAATTTTAAAAAACTCTTGATAAAACTGTAAAAATACGTTATACTCAAGTAGTCTTATAAATTAAGACCAAATAGTTGTGTGTTCGCCCGAGTGGCGGAATAGGTAGACGCACAGGACTTAAAATCCTGCGAGTGTAATAACTCGTGCCGGTTCAAGTCCGGCCTCGGGCACCATTATTTTGTTTTAAGTTATTGACAAAAAAATGAGCCGATGTTATATTACTATTGCTATTTGGGCGATTAGCTCAGTTGGTTAGAGCACCTGCCTTACAAGCAGGGGGTCATAGGTTCGAGT
>CANQNA010000159.1 GCA_947625005.1 uncultured Bacilli bacterium | reverse complement strand
AAAAGATAAATCTAATTTTTTTAAAGCTAAAATAGCTTCATTATCCATCATTCTATTTATTAAAAGATAAATATTAGCATCAATCTTCCTTAACTCTTCTAGAGAAAAAGTAGCATACCCTATACTAAAATCCTCAATTGCAAAAAGAAAATTAGTTATCCCAATTTTCTTATATTCTTCTATTTCAGTTAAATTATTTATATTAATTATTAATTTATTTGTTTTCATTTTTTCTAAAACTTACTGATAATCCATCCCCTATATCATAAAACTTAGTAACATAATCCTTATTATTTTTTAAAAAATCTATATAATTTTCAATTTTGGTAACAATACCTCGAACATTTTTGCTCTTAATATTTGCTTTATTATTTACTAAACCATGAAAATGTAAATTATCAGTAATTATTACTCCCCCAGGATTTAAATAATTACTAAATTTTTCAAAATATTTTATATATTGTCCTTTAGCAGCATCTATAAAAATTAAATCGTATTTATGATTAGCCAAATTAACATCTAATGCATCATTATAAACAAGTTCAATTCTTTTATCTAATCCACTTTTATTAACATTTTTAACTGCTTCTTTATATCTTTTATCATCTTTTTCTATAGTAGTTATTTCACAAAAATCATTAGCATTAGCCATTAAAATTGCACTATATCCAATTGCTGTACCTATTTCTAAAATTGTTTTAACTTCATTAAGTTTAATATATTTCATAATAAATTTAATTGAATCAAATTCAATAATTGGAACATTATTAGCTTCAGCATATCGTTCCATTTCTAAAATTAATTCTTTCATAATTTCACTACTTTCTAATACTCATACCATTTGCCTTCTTCTTTTAGTTTGGCTACTATCTTTTCATGTTCTACTCCAGTTTTACTAAAATATGTTTCCTTATTTACATCGGCAACAAAATAATAATAATCATGTTTAGTGGGTTCAATACTAGCAACTATAGATTCATATGATGGTGAATCAATTGGTCCAACAGGTAATCCTCTTACACAAGTTCCTCTTGTATTATAACCATTACAACTATTCAAGTCCCCGCTTGATAAATCACTAGAAAAATCTTTTTTTACTGCATAATAAGTGGTTACATCGCTACCTAAAAGCCATCCATCATTTAAGCGGTTATAAAATACTCCAGAAACTCCCGCTCGATCATTACTATTCGCTCCTTCTAATTCAACAATAGATGCTAAAGTAAGAATTTGATGTATAGAATAATTTGATAATTCAATCTCTTCTTTATATTGTTCTAATTTAGTAGACATATTATCTAAAGTTTTTCTCACAATTTCTTCTACTGTACTTGTTTTCTTAAAAGAATAAGTATCAGGATAAATATATCCTTCCAAAGGATAATAAATTTCTGAATTTAAAATATCTGTCGTAATAAACCAATAATCGTTTATTAAACTAGTCAAAAATTCTGAATCATTTAAAACTTTATATATTTCTTCCTCAGTAAAATCAAAATTCTCAGCAATTTGACTAACATAATTAGACAATCTTTTTCCCTCTATAAAAGTTAATGTAATTGTTTCATTTTCTAAGTTATCTTGTCTTTCAATTTTTTCCAATATTTCCAAAGCAGACATATTAGGACTTAATTTGTAAGTACCAGCATATAATGTCGGTGAACTAATTGACATAAATGCCTTTAAAAATAACGAGCTTTTAATTAATTTGGCTTTCTTTAAATTATCAGCAATTTTACTTTTTCCCGTACCTTCTGTAATTTCAAAAATAATAGTAGAATCATCTTTGCTATTAACAGGAGACAATTCTAAAATAGAGATTCCAAAAATAACAATAATTAAACCTAATATTGTTAATAAAATAATTAAATATTTCTTTTTTATCCTACTCATCATTTTCTTTCTCCAATTTCTCATGTAATGATGCTAAAATATTTTCTATTACTTGCCATTCTTTTTCTTCAGAAATTGGTTTTAACTCAGAATCTTTTCCTGTAGGATCATAAATATTTGCATATACTTTTTGATTACCTTCATCATCAAAAGTATTATCAGTATACACTATATAACTTTTCTTAGTTTCATCACTATCAAAGGTAAATAAAATTTCACACTCAATTGTTTCACCTTTATCATTAATAATAGTAAATATCCCTTTTTTTTCTTCCATAAAATCTATCCTTTCATTTTCAAAAATGTATCTAATATTATGCTCGCTGCAAGTCCGTCAATAACTTTTTTTCTTTTTTTTCTTGACATATCTGCATCTAATAAAATATTTTCTGCTTCCACAGTAGAAAGTCTTTCATCTACTAAAAAAACTGGTAAATCAAAATTATTTTCTAAAATTTCTTTAAATTTTAAACTACGATCTGAGGCAAATCCTAAACTTCCATTCATATTTTTTGGTAATCCTAATACTAATCCTTGAATATTTTCTTTATCAATTATTTTTTTTAGTTCTTCTAATAATATATTTATGTCATTATATCTTAAAACTTTATAAGGACTAGCAATTAATCCTGTTTTATCACTTATTGCTAAACCTAAAGTTTTAGTACCTAAATCCAAACCTAAATATCTCATAAATTTTTAGTAATATAATCTCTTAAAATTATTTCTAATATTTTAGAACGATCATATTCAGATATTTTACTTCGAGCATCTTTATAACTAGTAATATATCCTGGATCACCACTTACTAGATAACCTACTATTTGTCCTATAGGATTATATCCTTTTTCTTCTAAAGCCTCATATACATCAATAATTGTTTTATTAATTAAAGCCTCTTGAACATCATTTAAATCATATAAATTAGTTTTATCCAACATTTATAACCACCTCAAGACAATATTATTTTATCATTTTATCAAAGTTAATTCAACATAATTAATAAAAATACTTGATTATTCAAATGTTTTATTATATAATTAATTCGTTGTCAGAAAATGTCCGTGTAGCTCAGCTGGATAGAGCATACGCCTTCTAAGCGTACGGTCACAGGTTCGAATCCTGTCACGGACGCCATTCTGTATTATACAATCTTCGGATTGTTTTTTTTTATGAAAAAATACAACATTTGTTGCATTTTTCTAAGAAATTATATAAGGTGTTGTTTTTGAGCCATCTCCACCTGAAGTT
>CANQNA010000158.1 GCA_947625005.1 uncultured Bacilli bacterium | reverse complement strand
ATCATCGATATCAATACTTTTTGGTGTAAGTGTTAAAGCTCATTAAAATATATATATAAACTATTTTCAGTTTTGTTATAAACTATCTTTTCAAATAATTTGTTAGCAATTTCTTCTTTGATTCTAATATCTACCGAAGGATCTTTAAGAATTTCATGAGCTTTTGCACATAATTTGTAAACTTCCTCTTTTTTTGCATTTTTATATTCATCAGTATCTATTAATGATAATTCATTTTTAAGTTTTTCTATTTCATTTAAAACATTTTTCTTTTTTTCTTTATATTCTTCTATAGTGTCTATACCTTCAAGGTATGCCAATTTAATTCTTTCAAGTTTAGAATCACATTTTTCTAAATTAGAACGTAAAAGATTAACTTCATTATTTGAATTTTTAGATACAATAGTAATGTTGAGTTTCTCTGTAAAAATATCTTCTAATTTATCTAATAATGCCTTTTCAAGTTTTTCTTTTAAAATAGAATGACTTTGATCGCACATTTTTTTATTATAGCCATTGCACTGAAAGAAAGGCTTTCTTTTTTGACCGGATTTTCTGATAACTAAAATCAGGTTTTTTCCACAATTAGAACATTTAAGTAAGCCTCGTAACCAATAATCATGCTTAATACTTGGCTTTTTATATTTAAACCAAGTTCTATTATGTTCTTTGATTTTAACTTGAGCTTTGTTAAATAGTTCTAAATCAATTATTGGTTCATGTAAACCTTTATATTTATTAATTTCACTTGAATCAAAATCTTTTCCCATTCCACCATCCGTGTATCTAGTATATCCAATATATAACGGATTATTTAAAACATACCATACACTTCCAGTACACCAGTTATGCCCATGTACTGTTTTTATTCCCATTACATTAAGTTTTTTAGTTAATCCATTAAGTGTGGTTTCGGGTTTAATCCATTCTTCAAAAATAAATTTGACGATATCCTTAGTATTCTCATCTGGATATATTGCTTCGGTATTTTTATCATATTTATATCCTAAAACTGAACCACCTTGATATTCTCCACGACTTGCCTTTTCACGTTTTCCACGTTTAACATTCTCTGATAGATTAAGTATATAATATTCGTCCATTCCTTCGTATAAAGATTCAAGTAATACAGATTCTTTATTTTTTGTTAATGGCTGAGTAATACTTATAACATCGATTCCACATTTTTTTCGTAATAAGGCTTTATACATTACTGATTCTTCTTTGTTTCGAGCAAACCTAGAAAAATCATATACCAGTATAACATCAAAAGGTCTAGGCTTTTTTTGAGCATCAATTATCATTTGTTGAAATCCAGTTCTTTTTGATGCACTAGTTCCACTTATACCATCATCTCTATAGATATGGTCTTCAGATACATAAATATTATGTTGTTTTGCATATTCGAGACATAATTTGATTTGACTGTCAGGTGAGTATTTAACTTGCATTGAAGTTGATACTCTTACAGAAATTGCACCGTTTATCATTTAAAATTCCTCCAATTTACTTTACTTTTACTATATTTTTTTGATATAATTGGAGCATAGAAAAAGAATAGTTCACGGTTGGATTATGATTTTTCTAAGGAGTTCTATGCTCCGACCCTTACTTGTTCTAGCAGGTAAGGGATTTTTATTTTTTTTATAATTTAATATGGGTAACCATAAGTTGCTTTTTTATTAATTATACAAAGAGTATAATATTTTCCCCAAAGGGGGGATTGATTTGAATAACATTGATATTTTATGTGAAGAATTAAGAAAATTAAATATAGATTTATATCTGTTTTCACGTATTATAGAACTTATGTAAAGTTCTATTTTTTTTTAAACAAAAATTCTTTATTTTTTTTACCGAATTCAATTAATGTCATTAAATCTTCATCTGTTAAGTCATCATTTTCGTCTAAAAAATTTTTCTTTTTTAGTGAATCAACTATAGACTCTTTTTCGCTTAAATCAGATGGTATCCAGTTAAACATATAATTAGCATCAACTTCCAAAATTTTACATAATTGAAATAAAGTATCCGGGTCAGGTTTGCTATAGTTTCTTTCCCAATTTGAAATGGTTGTAAAACCAATTTTATTATTTGTACTTAATTTTTCGGCAAGTTCTTCTTGGGTTAAATTCTTTTTAATTCGAGCTTTTTTTATATTCTCTCCCAAATTCATATATTAAATCACCTCAAGTAAATAATATCACATTTTATTGTTTACTTCAAGAATGTTGAAAAAAAATTCATTTTTTTATTGACATTTCAATAAACTTGAAATATAATCAAAATAACTTCAAGAATATTGAAGTTGGAATTGAGGTGAAATCAAATGGAAGAACAAACAAAAATATATGAACGTTTACGTGATTATATAAATGAACATGGTATCAAGCAATCATATATATCTGATAAAACTGGCATTGCACCTAATACATTAAACATGTTACTTAACGGAAAAGTTAAATTAGATGTTGATAGATTGTATCTAATTATGAAAAAACTTGATATTGAGCCAAACAAGCTATTTTATTAAATTTCTAAATCCTAGTAAAGAAAAATTTCGGCTAATGACTAGAAGAAAATTAAATATAGAGAGGAGATGGGAACATGGAAAAAGATAATTATGAGTTTTCTGCAAAAATTAATGTATTAAAAATCTTGAAAAGTTTAGACGAAGATGAAAAAGAAAAACTTATTAAATTATTACTTGCTGAATTTAATAAATTCATTTCTAAAAATAAAAGTTATAGTTTAGATGATTTGCAAGAAAAGTTAATAAGTTACTTATATAATTTAAAATCATATGAAACGAACGACATTCTGTTAATTTACATTTTATTTATCAATGCAAATTTAAAAGAATTAGATATTGGAGGTATCTAACTCTTATATGCTTGTCTATTATCATGAGATTGTTGTAGTTGTTTCATAATTTCATCAATTGCATTTTTAACTTCTTTAATATTTTCATCAAATTCTCCAGTATTCGCAATTGATTGATTGTTTATAAGAGCAATTACTATATCTCTAGTTGCTTCAATCATTAAAATTCACCTCACTTTCTATGCCTAATATTATAAGTCAAGAAAGTGAAAAAAAGAAGAAGCAAATTATGTCTAGGTATTCAGTAAGGGATAAATCAATTCTGTCACTCCTTTAATTTCTAAATACAAATGACC
>CANQNA010000157.1 GCA_947625005.1 uncultured Bacilli bacterium | reverse complement strand
AAATGAAAAGAATTGACTTTTTAACAACAGATGGAGTTATTCTAAATGGGTTGTTATATGAATCAAATAATAAAACAGAAGACATAATTTTAGCAGTGCATGGAATGAGTAGCAATTGTTTTAAAGATAGAGATAAAATATTTTCAGCAAAAGCAAATGAAAAAAATATTGATTATTTTTGTTTTAACAACAGAGGAAGTGACTTAATAAGGTATATAAACAAAAATGATGAAAAAATATTAGGTGGAACATCTTATGAAGATGTTCTAGAATCTTATGAAGACATTGTAGGTGCAATTATAAAATTAAAGGACTTAGGCTACAAAAACATATATTTATTAGGTCATAGTTTAGGTTGCACAAAAATTGTATATACCTACAATGAACTAAAAGATGAAGAAAGTGAAGATATTTTGCCATTTATAAAAGGAGTAATCTTGCTTTCATTAGTAGATGTGCCAGAAAGCTTAAAAGTCTATTTAGATGGAAAATTTGAAGAATATCTAAAATTAGCAGAAGAAAAAGAAGCAAAAGATGAACTTCTAGAACTAATGCCAAAAGAATCATTTATACATCCAATAAGTGTAAAAACATTTTTAAGGTATGCTAGAAACAATAAAGAGATTGACTTTGCAAAATATGGCAATGATGACAAACTAGAAAAGTTAAATAATATAGATGTTCCGATATTTATGAGATGGGGAAACGTAAATGAAATGATTTTACAAGACGCCAAGGAACTAGCAGATATGTTAAATAATATTATAACAAATCCAAATAAAGACATAGATTATATAGATGGTGCAGATCATGGCTATACTGGAAAAGAAGAAATTGTAATAAATCAAATTTTAGCTTTTATAGTAAAGAATATTATATAAAGAAAAATGTAGACTTTTAGTAGAAAATTATGTATAATATTATAGGTTAAGGAGTAGGTCTTAGCAGAATCAAATTTCTAATGATTGACTTATGAAAAAAGTCTTGCAAAATGTAGTAATTGGAGGGATACAAAATGTATGAAAGAAGTGCAATAATATTAGAAAAATATTTAGACGAGCTACAAGGAAACAACAATAAAAATAATTTGAAGTCTAATTTTCAAAACTATAAGGAATTTGTAGAGGAAATGATACAATATAATGCCTTAGTTACAGAAGAAGAAAAAGTAATAAAAAAATTTGATGAAGTTGCAGGAGAAATACAAACAATCCAAGCAATGCAAGAAAAACTACATAAAACGAATGAAAATTTAGAGGAACAGAGAAATTTGCTATTTAGCGATTTAGATCAAAATCCAAATATTTTGGACAGTAAATTAACCAAAATAGAACTTAATTTGGATAAAAATAACGAACAGCTAAAAGAATTAAGAGAAAAATATGTAAAATCATTAGTTATATTTATAGAAAGACAAAAAGAGAGAAATAAATATACTAGAATGAGAAGAGAGAAAGAAGCAGAACATATAAAAAATATTGAAAATATAACAAAATCATTTCAAGAAATTGATTATAAAATAGTACAAACTTTAAAAAAATTTATAAATGAAGAAGACGAAGACATAAAAGAAGAAATAATAAACATAATGATAAAAAATGGAAAAAACGAAAAGGTAAAATTCAATGAACAAGTAATTAGAAGAGCAGTTGAAGTTAGAATTGATATTGCAAAGAGAGAATCAAAATGTTATATAGAAATATATGAAAAGACAAAAAAATTTTTAAGCGAAATTGATAGCGAAAATCTAAAATTATCAAAATATGAAAGAATATTAAAAAACACAAGTGTAATATTGACCTTTTTAAATGCAGAAAAAGAATATATTGTAGGCTTTTTAGACAATGAAAGAATGAATATATTCAGTGGTGCACAGGTCCATAAAAAAATGATGGAAGAAGCATGTAAAAATTTTGAAACAGATATTATTCAAATAGATAATTTATATGAGTTAATTCTAAAAGAAACTACCAATAAAGCAACTAAAAAGATATATAAAGAACTATATAATAAAACATATTTACGTGATATAGAAGAAAATGAAAAAAGTTTTGAAAAAGAAATGACAAATGTAAAAATAAATGTAGGAACATTGATAAATTCTAATTATTGGAGAATGGAAGGAATCAAAAATATATATGAAGTTTTTCAGGATGAAGTAAGTAGTAAATTTGATAAAGATTTATCAGACTTAAAAATGATTGAAGAAACAATAGAAGTAAATAACATAAGAAATAATGAGGACGAATACTATAAAGAAAATGAAGAATATGAAGACGAAGAAGACGAAGAATACTACGACGATGAAGATGAAAAATATGATGACGACGATGATGAAAAATATGATGACGATGATGATGACGAATACGATGACGACGATGATGAAGAATATGAAGACGACGAAGACGAAGAATACGATGACGACGATGATGATGAATATGAAGACGACGAAGATGAAGAATATGAAGACGACGAAGACGAAGAATATGAAGACGACGAAGATGAAGAATATGAAGACGACGAAGACGAAGAATATGATGACGACGAAGATGAAGAATATGATGACGACGAAGATGAAGAATATGAAGACGACGAAGATGAAGAATATGAAGACGACGAAGATGAAAAATACGATGACTATGAAGACGATAATGAAAAATATAACAATAATTATAGTAGTAGAAATCAAAAAAGGAAAAAAGAAAATAATAGATATAATCCTGTTAAGAAAAAAGGAAAAACAAAAAGTATAAAAACTAAAAAAATAGAGAAGAAAAATTCTACAACAAAGATTTCAAGAGCAGAAAAAAAGCAAGATAAAAAATTTTTAGAGAAAATATTTGGAAACAAAAATAGAAGTAAAAAATTGATGGAGAAATAATGAAAAAGAGAAAAAAAATAATAATCTTATTTATATTAATAACAATAATCCAAGTTATTACTAGAGTATATATTGGAACTAGAAAAGAATATTTTCACATGGATGAAGCATATTCCTATGGTTTAATGAATTATGATGCTTTAAGTATAACAGATAAGGAAGACTTCTTAAACACTTGGCATGATAAAGAATATTATTTAGACTATTTTGAAGTAAATAGTGATGAAAAAGATGATTGGATGGCAGTGTATGAAAACCAAAAAAACGATGTACATCCACCATTGTATTATTTATTACTTAGAATAGCAGCAAGCTT
>CANQNA010000156.1 GCA_947625005.1 uncultured Bacilli bacterium | reverse complement strand
TTATGGACTTTTTTTATGTCTAAATAGAAAGAAATCTTAAATTAAAATAACAGTTTTATCGAAATAAAGGATTATAATAAAATTTAATTTATGTTAAAATCTTTAAAAGAAGACTATATTTTGAATTAATTAGATAAATTAGTAATTATGGGAGGAGAATTGTTGAAAATGAATAGAATGGCAACATTAAGGCAGAATATGGAAAACAAATTATTAAAGAACTTTCTAAGGAATTAAGAAAGACTTTAGGATCTGAATTTTCAGTTTCAAATTTACAATACATGAGAAGGTTTTATTTGGAATATCCAAAACAACAGATACTGTCTGTTAAATTGAGTTGGTCTCATTATTGTGAACTATTAAGTATAAATAATATTGATGAACGAAACTTTTACGAAAAAGAATGTATTAATTCTAACTGGAGTGTACGAGAATTAAAAAGCCAACTGGAGACATCTTTATTTGAAAGATTATTACTTTCTGAAGGAAAAAAGAACAAAGAAAAAGTTTATGAATTATCAAAAGTTGGACAAACATTTAATATGACTATGTTAAAGAGTAAATTAATTTTAATAATAAGTAAATTATGGTAAAATAGAAACATTAGAAAGGACATTAAATATGATTGATGATTTATATAATTTTTTAATTGAAGCAAAAAAACAAACTTATGCCAATGAAAATGGAGAAAAAATAAAATCAACTAGAAACAACTCACATGATTATGAATATTCAAATGATAATATGATATATCATGATACTTATTTTGGTGGTAAATATTTTATGGGCGAAGAAGTTGTATATTTAAATCAAACTCCAATATGGGGTATGAATTATTATGGAGTAACTTTAGATGAAGATTTAAGTGAAGAAGCAGTTGATAAAGCTTTAAGACCAGCACTTATGCAAGTAGGAATTGATAAAGATATTATACCTGTTAGAGGTCCTAAAGAATATATTAATGGAGAGTATAAATATAATTTTAATATTGATGGTGATTTAAATTATTTTGAAGGTAAAGAAACCATTTTTAAAAATAACGAAAAGGTTTATGTATTGAAATGTCATGGTGGATTAATTAAACGATAATTTTTTAAAAAGAATATTAAAATAGGAGAAAAGTATGTCTAAAGAATTAAATCAATTATATAATCGAATTTTAAATTTAAAAGGAGAGAACGTAGAAGAAAATATTTGTTTTATTATTGATGAAATAAAAAAAGAAATAGTTAGTTATAATATAGATTATTCAGGTCTTTGTAAATTAGTATCAAATAATTTAAGTATAAAATTAAATGAAAAAGGAATTCATAATAAAATCATAAATTTAAAAACATTATTTGATGCTTATGAACATGAATTTGTTATCTGCTTTTATTATTTGGATGGAGATCATTTTCTCTTAATAGATCTTACTTATTCTCAATTTGTAAATAATAAAAATCAACAATTAAGAGAAAATATATTCAATAATTGGCCTGGTGATGTTTTAAATGCTACACAAGAAGGACAAATTGTATTAAATGATTTATTACAAAAAGGATATATAGAATTAACTGAAGAAAATTTAAGGCTTTATTTAAATAGTTTTGGAATATTAACTCCAATATCAATTGAAGATTTAATGGAGGAAAAAACATATTTTAAAAAATAACTTTAAGTATAATTTATTTTAATTATTGAATACTAATATTGAGGGTAAATATGACAAATAAATTAACAAAATATAATAATAAAAGAAATTTTTCTAAGACAGGTGAACCTAAAGGAATTAAGAAAAAATCTAATAAAAAATTAAGATTTGTAGTTCAACATCATCTTGCTAGTCATGATCATTATGATTTCAGATTAGAATGGAATGGAGTATTAAAAAGTTGGGCAGTTCCTAAAGGGCCATCTTATAATCCTAAAGATAAACGACTTGCTGTTTTAGTAGAAGATCATCCATTAGATTATCGTAATTTTGAAGGAACGATTCCTTTAGGAGAATATGGAGGGGGAACTGTCATGGTTTTTGATAGTGGTTATTTTGAACCACTAGAAGATTTTGCTTCATCTTTTAAAAAGGGATCATTAAAATTTATTTTACAAGGTTCACGATTAAAAGGGGCTTGGACTTTAATTAATTTTAAAAATGATAATTGGCTCTTAATTAAAGAAAAAGATGAATATCAAAATTATACTGATTTATCTCAATATGTTACAAGCATTAAAACTGGTAGAACTTTTGAAGAAATTGCTGCTAATGAAAATATTTCAAAAAATTGTATTATTGAAGGAATAAATATTACTAATCCTGATAAATTTTTATATAAAAAATCTAAAATAACTAAATTAGATGTTGTTAAGTATTATCAAAAGATTGCTCCTAGAATGTTCCCCCTTATAAAAAGACGAATAATTAGTACTATTAGATGTCCTGAAGGAATAGAACAAGAAAGTTTTTTTAAAAAACATTTTGATGAAGAGTTAGGATTAGAAAAAATAATAATTCCTAATCAGACTAATCATAAAGAAGATTATTATTATCTAAAAACCAAAGAGGGATTAATTAGTGAAGCACAAATGAATAGCATAGAGTTTCATATGTGGGGTAGTACTGTAGATAACATAAATAATCCAGATTTATTAGTATTTGATTTAGATCCTGATGAAAAATTGAGTTTAACAAAAATTAGACAAGGAGTAAGAGATTTAAAAAGTATTTTAGATGAATTAAAATTAAACTCTTATTTAAAAACTAGTGGAGGGAAAGGATATCATGTAGTTGTTCCTCTAAAATATAAAATTTCTTGGAGCAAATTTAGAAAGATTGCTAAAGATATTGCTGATTTGATGGTAACAAAATGGCCAGATAGATATGTAAGTAATATGAGAAAAAGTGAAAGAAAAGGGAAAATATTTATAGATTGGGTACGAAATACTAAAAGTTCTACTTCAGTTGCCCCTTATTCTTTACGAGCTCGAGCTAACGCTCCTGTATCAATGCCTATTAATTGGAATGAATTGGATAAAATTAAACCTAATGAAATTACTTTAACAGAAGCTTTAAAAAGATTAAAACGAAAGGATCCTTGGGAAGGTATTTTTGATTAGTATACTCTTTGTATACTTTTTTAATGTCTTATTAATTAAAGTTTTTTAATTGACAAATAATTATAAATTTTATAGAATATATCGCTGAAAGAGGGATATTATTATGAATAA
>CANQNA010000155.1 GCA_947625005.1 uncultured Bacilli bacterium | reverse complement strand
CGCTCATCGGCTTAGCCTTTTATGTCCTCACGTGCATAGCACGTGGTTTTAACCCCGAGAAACCTTTATGGTTTCTCGCGTAATCAAATAAAAAAAAGCCCATTTTGAAACGGGCTTTTTTATTTTATTCATCTAAATCTTTTAATAAATCAATGACAGCATTTAAAAAATCTTTTTTTTCATCAGAGAGTAAATAAAGTTTCTCTGAAATTTCTATATTTTTAGCAACTTCTGGATTAGTAATAAAAGATTTATAAATGGTATTTGGTGTAATACCTAAAACATTCATATAGTTTATTAAAGTTTGCGTTTTAACACCATTATTTCCATTTTCAATTCTAGATATATATTTTAAAGATATCGATAATTTTTCAGATAACTTTTCCTGTGTTAATTTATTTTTAATACGAAATTCTCTTAATATTTTTCCTATCTTACTATCCATATTGGCCTTAAACTCTGAAACCATTTTATACCTCCATACAATCCCAAGTATTAATATTAGTATAGCAAGCGACTTTAAAATGTTGAACACATTAAAACTACACTAGAAAAAGAAAAATAAAGAAAGCAAAAATCAATGAAAATACTTGAATCAACAAATTAAATATGATATCATGAAAAAGACAATGTATCACAAATAGTATTACCAGCTAAAATAAAATATATTCTAAAAGCATAAAAAATAAAAAAAGGAATGTAGAAATATGATAAATGATGAAAAATATATAAGTTTTTTAGAAGCAATTATTTCTTGTATTAGTCATGGAGATTATTATTCAGTAAAAGAATTATCTCAGTTAGAGTTGGAGAAAATGAAAAAGAAGAATAAAAAACACGAAAATAATTTATTGGATAAAAATTAAATCAAGATTAAAAGATATAATGGTTTTATCTTGATCATAAAATAAAAATAAAAAAACTCTATAAGTAATAAATTTATTACTTATAGAGCTTTTTTTATAGTGAATCGAAACTTTTTAAATACAAACCATATTTATTTAGAAAATGAAATGATTATAAACTTTTATTTAAGCTGTTTCTATTTTTATAGGATTCTATAAATTTTTTAGAAGGTGAATATAAGTTTTTAGGTAGATCATCTAAATCAAACCATTTCCATTCATCTTCTTTTGTAGGTTCCATAACTTGAGGTTCTCCATTATATCTTTTGGCAATTACATGCAAGGTTATATAATGTCTATCTGACTGAATGTCATCTACTGCACCAAATAATGCTAAATCATCTATATCTAAATTTGTTTCTTCTTTTACTTCTCGTTTAGCACCTTCTAAAAATGTCTCGTGATACTCTTGTTTTCCTCCTGGCAAAGTCCAACAATCTACTTCGAATATTCCGCCTGTATCTTTTTTGTTTTTAGCTCTATGTCCCAATAATATTTTATTTTCGTTTAAAATCATTACACCTATTCCAATTCTTATATAATTATCCATAATAAAATATTCCTTTCTCAATTTGCTAACAAGACATACATAGATAAAAAACGAATTTTGTTCTTGCAAACTAACTTAATAATAAAAAACGCCATACATGCTTGTATAGCGATACTTTGGTGAGCCAGGAGGGGTTCGAACCCCCGACCCCAGGCTTAGAAGGCCTGTGCTCTATCCAACTGAGCTACTGACCCATTTGTTAAATAACAATAATTATAATAGCATAAAAAAGAAAAAGTGTCAAGAAAAACCTCTTTAAAAATTAAAAAAGAATGGAAATAAAGCCAAGTAGACCAAAAAGAATGAAAAGAATGTTAGATAAAAATTCAATCCATTCAGCTCTTAAATGATGTCCAATTAATTTACCACAGAAAATAGCAATGAAATTACTACTTACCATACCAAGTATCGAACCTAAAATTAAAAGTATTTTAAAATTGGGATATTGGAAACCCAAACTTAAAGACGCTAAAAAAGTTTTATCTCCTAATTCTCCAATTAAAATGCAAAAAGCAACCATAAAAATACAATTCAATTTTAAATAAGAGAATTTTTGTAAAAAATTAGATTTATGAGAAGTATTAGAATTTTTTGTTTTTTTTGGTAAAAATCCCCAAATTCCAAATAACAAGAAAGAAATATAGGTAAAAATTTTCAAATAAAACTGAAAAGATTCATTGGATAAATAAGCCACCTCACTACCAAATAGAATAGCAAAACCATGACTTAAAAAAGTGCCAAGAGCAACTCCTAATAATATGTTTTTGGTTTTATTTTTGCTGGAAAAAGACAAAACCAAAAGTTGTGTTTTATCACCTAGTTCAGAAAAAAATACAAGAGTAAAAGTAATCAAAAAAGGATAAAGTAATTCCATAGAATCCCTCATTTCTGTTTAATAAATATTCATTTTTTTTAAAAATATGTGAGGTGTAAAATGGCTAAAGTAGTTAATGTAAATTTTTTGTGAATTGCTTTACTTTCTTAAAATAAAATGATAAGATGTTAGGGATTAAATAGTTAGAAGAGATTAAAAGGAGGAATTTTTTGTGATAGAAGTAAAGAACGTTACAAAAAAGTATGGAAAAGCACTTGCCGTAGATGATATTAGTTTTAGTATTAATGAAGGTGAAATAGTAGGATTACTTGGACCAAACGGTGCAGGGAAAAGTACAACAATGAACATGATAACCGGATTTATTGAACAAACACAAGGAGAAATTTTAGTAGATGGATATGACATATTAAGAAAACCTAAAAAAGCCAAAAAAGAAATTGGATATATGCCAGAAGGAGTTCCTTTATATACCGATTTAACAGTAAAAGAGTTTGTAACTTATATGGCAGAAATTAAACAAGTTACCAGAAAAGAAAGAAAAGAAATAGTAGAAAAAATAATTAAGCAGACAGGTTTAGAAGAGGTAAAAGACAAATTAATTAAAAATCTGTCAAGAGGTTATAAGCAAAGAGTTAGTATGGCAGGGAGCTTAGTAGGAAATCCGAAAATACTTATTTTAGATGAACCAACAGTAGGATTGGATCCAAAGCAAATTACAGAAATTAGAAGTTTAATTAAAGAACTTCGGAAAAACACATACAGTAATTCTAAGTTCTCATATATTATCAGAAGTAAGTCAAATATGTAACAAAGTAATTATTATTAATCAAGGAAAAATAGTAGCTATTGATACACCTGAAAATTTAGAGAAAAAAGTAACAAAAAATAATGTTTATATAACAGTAGAAGACCCAGAAAACAAGATAGAAACAACG
>CANQNA010000154.1 GCA_947625005.1 uncultured Bacilli bacterium | reverse complement strand
ATTCATCATATTGTTCCATATCTACACCTCTATATATTTTTAGATTAATTACATTTACATTATATCATAGCAATTATCCATTGTTCTATTGTATTAGCAAGCACTGAATTTGTACACCCACAAATTCTTTCAAAAAAAATATGGGAAAATTCCCATACCCTTTGTATTTATTTATGAATTTATATCCAAAACATTCCAACACGATAACTATTTATTAATTTCAAGATTTTCTACATACTGATCTTCAAATATCCAAATAAATCCACCTGCATGAACTTGTATTCCATTTGCAGCATCTCTTATACTTTTTGAATTGATCCCAGTATTTCTAACAGCATCAGATATAGAATCATATTTTTTTATGATTTCAAACTCATCATTTAATTGAAAAATTGCCCTTCCACCTTGATAAGTATTCGTTGTTTTTTCACTTTCGTTTTTATATTTCCAAATAAATCCACCTGCAGTTTTTTGTCTTCCACTTGCAGCATCTCTTATACTTTTTGAATTGATATTTAGTTTTTTAGATGCTTCTGAAACTGATTCAAAGCAATTTATATAATTCAAATTACCATCATATTGAATAACTGATTTTGGAATAACTTTATTATTCTTTATTTTATTTACTTTTCTTCGAATATCAATATTCTTCACAGTTGCAATATTTTTAGCTCTTACTCGATTTTCAAAAATAAATTTTTGCATATCTAATAATTCTTTAAAAATTTTACCACAGACCATAGAATCAGATAATGCCCTATGTTCATTTTCATTCATTATATCAAAATATTCTGCAATAGTATTCAACTTATAATCTTTAACAGTTTTTAAAAGTTTTCTTGATAATTGCAAAGTATCAGTATAATTAATTTTTGCATTATATCCTAATCTTATTAGTGTACATTTTAAAAATTCAATATCAAATTTCGCATTATGAGCACAAATAACAACATCACCATTTAATGAATCACTTAAATACTTCGTTATTTCATTATATACCTCTTCTTCTATTGGTGCATCCAAAAGCATTTTCTCAGATATATTATTAATTTTTTCAGCATTATTTACAATTTTAAATGATGTTCTAACTAAAGAAGTATAATTACTTACTGGTTTACCATTTTCAAAAGTTACGGCACTTATTTCAATAATTCTATCTTTTCTTGGATTTAACCCAGTTGTTTCAACATCTAAAGAAACAAACTTTTTCATAATTGAATCAATATTATCTTCATTTATAATAATATAATTATCATTCACACACCCAGGATTAAAATTTTCAAATTCATCTATCAAATCAAAATTAATTGTAAGTTCCTCATCATCTATTTTTTCTATTTTATCCTGTATCAAAATTGAAGAAATTAATTCGCTATATTTCCAATAAATAAGTTTCACATTATTCATCTTGCATAAATATTTTTTTAATTCATCTTTTTTTCTATTCTCCAAAAAAGCACTTTCTCCTCCAAAATAATCAATAGATTTATAATGTTGCACCCCTTGATACTCTATTCCTATATTTAAAGACGGAATAAAAATATCCAAAGACTGGTGTCTTAACCATTTTTGATGATATTGAAAAATAGCATCAGGATATAATTGAGAAACATGCCTAAATAGTTCGTATTCACTTTTCCATTTATAGTCTTTCTTCAAAGATTTTTTTATTTCATTATAAGCGTTTTTATAATCACTTTCTTTTATTGAATTCATATATTTACCATATTTTTTTTCACCATAGTTTACTAATTCTGAATAATTTGTTGTAATTATATCTCCGTCTACTACATAATTATCATATAAGAACTGAGCTAATTCTAAATTTGTTTTAAACAAATATTTATTCTTTATTTTTTGAATAATTATATCTAATATTCTCTCTATATTATCACAGCTATTATGAAAAGAAGGATAGGTTTCACCTGTTAAAGCATAATAAATAATTCTTTTACTAGAAATAGAATATATTGCTGGATTGTTACTTAGACTACTTCCTAAATATCCCATAAATTTTTCACTTACATAATAAATAAATGGAAGCATATTAAAGTTTTCTTCTTTTAAAGTAACTCTATAATTAAAAGAAGTATCATCATCAAATAAATTATTAATTCTTTCCAAATTAAAACCACTTTTAAAAAATTCTAACATGACATAAGAAGCAGATGAACCATCAACTGTAAAATAAAAATGAATATCATTCAAATAAGGATTTGATTCCTTATCAAAATAATTCACATATGTATATACAAGGTTATCTTTAATAATATTTTCAGTACTATATTCTTTTACATAGGTAAAATTTCTTTCCTTATACATAGGTTTTACAGCAAATTCAGTTTGATCTTCCATAATGTAAGAAAAACAAACATCTTTCAACAAAAAAAATCCATTTTTTGAGGAATAAAAAAATATACCACAATCTATTTGAAAAGCAATAATTAATTCTTTTGAATCAAAATTAAACATCTTTATAAAAGATTGAGAATCATCAATAATTTTAATACGATCTGAATCTTTTAATAATGTATCTTTTACAACAATTAACTGTCCATTTAAGTTTTCAAAAACAAAAGTACCATAAATTTTATCATCATTTTTAATCTTATAAGTAACAAGTTCGCCATTTTCCAATTTTAAACCATATTTTATTTTTTTTTCACCTAAATTTATTTCATCTATTACTTCATAACAATCGTCATTATTGTCGATAAGTTCATAATAGCCATCATTTTCTGAAATTTTATATAAATTAGGATTAGAATAAACAATATTTGATAATTCTTTTTTTATATCAGAATAATAATAAATTCTATTTTTATTTTCATTCAAACATGAAAGTCTTTCATAAATTTTATTATTTAATAAATCTATATTATTATCTAATTTATTGATTGATTTTAAATCAAAACTATCACTTTTAAATTTTCCTGATATTTTTATATCCAAATCTATTGTAAAAGATAAATCATCATCGTTTTGAGACATTATTGAAATATTATCTTCTTCTTTAAAAGAATTATTTAATTTACCTCTATCTTTATTCACTTGATCACATTTTTGTTCAAATAACTTTTTAATATTATCAACTAATCTCATTTTACATCTCATTTCTAATATTTCAAATTATCTTCAATTAAATAATCTAACAATTTATCTATGTTATTAATTTTTCTGCTAATTATAGAATCTAAATCTGGAATTGAGTTTAAGTATTCCTTTATTACTTCAAACTCATCTCTTATATCCATACCAAGATGT
>CANQNA010000153.1 GCA_947625005.1 uncultured Bacilli bacterium | reverse complement strand
TCCATCTCCACTTTCAACAGTTTTAATATTTTTTATATAATCAATTGCACTCATTGCTGGATTTACTTCTTCACTATTTACTACTGCATCACCATTTATTTTTATTGATATATTTTTTTCATCATCATTTGCTTCTACTAATTCTTTATCTACATATACTTGTATACTATAATTTATGACACTCCCTGATTCTATCTTTTCATTTGCTATTAGTGATGTTGTTGTTCCTTCTTTTGGATATCCTTCTACTACTTGTCCTTCTTTTTTTAATATTACTTTTAATTTACTTAATGATAGTGGTTTTTCTACTGTTTCACTAGTTAAATTTATATTATAATCTCCTGGTAATGTTCCTGTATTGGTTATACTTATTTTATATTCACATTCACTATGCTTTAAGGCTTCTTCACTACTCATTGGTATAAAACATTCACTATTTGTATCATTTGTTATTTGACTTCCATTTGCATATGTAAATTCTAATGTCCCTGCTTTTACTATTTGATTTTTTTCATTTCCCTTTACTTCAAAAAACAATGCATAACTTATTCCTAAGACTATTATTACTAAACATATTACTACATAAGCTATGACTTTTGATTCGGTTTTTAATACTGTACCAATCTTATTTTCTTTCATATTTTATCACCATATTCTATAAAAATTAGAACTCTATACCTCTCCCCTAGGTCAACCGAAAATTCGCTTTTTTTTAATTATTATTTACTATCTTTATTATCAGATAAAGATATAGATTCTAAATCATTACCAAGTTTTTTATTTTCAACAACTTCAACTTTTTCTACAACTACTTTTTTTGGTTTATCACTAGGTTTTAAATTATAAAACCATTTAGGAAATACATTAATAAATATCATAATAGCAACTATAATATAAACAACTTCAATTGTTATTCCCCAAATATCATACGCTAAAGGAAAATCAATATTTTGTAATAAAGATTCACCAACATTTCTAATTGCAATAAAAGGAATTTTAACTAAACTAATAAATACTAATAAAATTAATATATCTAATAATATTTTTAAATTAGCTTTTAAACTATTTTTACTCATAATATTAAATAAATGATTAAAAGCATTCCCTAATTCTCTACCTTTTCTCTTAAAAAAATTTTCTTTTTTTAAAATTAAATCTGAATTAATATTATAACTTTTTAATATTTCTATTGCTTGTTCTTTAGCACTAACAATATTTAATTCTTCAAATTTTTTACCATCTTTTAAATTATTATCTAAATAATTTTTAATATTATTAATTTCTTTATTAATTGTATTTTCATCTAAAACACTTATATAACTTCTAATATCTTCCAAATATTTATTCATTTTTATCATTCCTTTCAATTTGAATATTTCTATAACATTTAATACTATCTATCTTAATCTTACTTACTGTAATAATATCTGTAGTTTTCTTTTCAGCTATCTTAATTTTTGCTACTTTAATTATATCATCTTTTTCTTTAATAATATTATTTTTTTTGCAATCTATAATAAATAAAGGATTATTATCTTTTAAAATAATCTTATCATCATTAGTAATATCAATTGTTAATTTAGCAGGTACAAAATTAATTAAAGTTTTATTTTTTAATCTAACTATATATTCACAAGGATTATCATTATCTAACTTTGGCATACAAGACACCTTACTAGAAGCAATTATTATATCATTAATTAAAATTTTATTACTTTCAAAATAAACTAACATATCACAAGGCATTTCAATTTTATCTATACTATAATATTTATTAATTAATTCTTTAATAGATAATTCAAAATTTTTAAATGAACTAGTATCAATATCTTTAAATAATTTAATTTTAGCTAAAACATTAAGAGGATTAGTAATAACTTTATAATATTCTTTTATTATATAAGGATTATAATTATTTATAATATTATTAAAAAAAGTCATAAGATATAAAATATTTTTATTTTTAGAATCTAATTTATTAAAAAAATCTTCTAATATTTTAATTCCTTGTTTTTCTTTTATTATTTCATTTTCTATATTTAAGTTATCAAACTCTATTAAATAATCAGCCACACTATTATAATCAATCTCACTAATCATATTATATTTTTCATTAATTCTTTCTATTTCATTTTTCATAAAAGAACCTAGCGAAATAACTTTATTTTTAGAATGTTTTAATTCTAATTCTTTCATTTTTTCTTCTAATTCTAATTTTTTCTTCTTTTTTAATTTAACTATATTATACTCATCTAATAATTTTATTTCTTCTTTTATTTGTTCTATTTCTATTGGTATTTTTAACATAAAATATTTATTATTAATCAAACTATCTTCTAATTCTAATGATTTTAAATATTTTATTAAATCACTAATTATTTCTTTTAATTCATTAATATTTTTACAATTTTCTAAATTATTACTTAATTTTTTTATAATAGTTTCTTGTTTAATTTTAATATCTTCAATTTGTTTAGGATTATAAACGGTAATTAATTCATCAGGTGAATTCTTTTTTTTAGCTAATTCTTGTTTAATTCTTGTATATTTATCTGTTAATTTTTTAACATTTTCATAAGTAAGTAATGATAAATCCATTTTTTCTTTTATTATTTTTATTAATAAATTAGCACTTCGATAATAAGGCTCATCTTCAAAATAGTTAATTATATTGTTTTCATCTAATAATTCTATATCTTCAATAAAATTAGGTTTTGCAAATGGATCATTATAACTAGATAATTTAATTATATTACAATGAGAATTTATATAAGAATAGTAATTTTTTAAAAACCAATCGCAATCATCTACATCTTTTGGAAGATATACTCTGTTTAATGTTCCATATATATCATCTTTAAAAGTATAATATATTCCTAATTTATCTTTATCTTCATACAAAAAAGGTTCTTTTAAAGAACTATCAAAACCATATTTTTTAATTAATTTTAATAAATCTTTCTTATTCATTTTTTCAACCCTTATTCTAGAATTATTATAGCAAATTTTTTTAATATTGTGAATTTAATTATTAAGTGTTATATTATAATTAGAAAGAAGGTAATCATGAAAGTTACAGTTATTAAAAAGAAAGAAGATAAAAATTTAGATTTAGTGTCTAGTATTATTATGTTAATATTAGGTATTATTTTAACCTTAAATGCCAATCAACTTGTTACAACAATTTTTATTATTTTAGGTTTAATTGTAACAGCTTTTGGAATTATTAAATTAGGCTCTTATTTTAAAGAAAAAAAACAATTTAACTTAGATAACAATGAAACTTTAGTTAGTGGTATC
>CANQNA010000152.1 GCA_947625005.1 uncultured Bacilli bacterium | reverse complement strand
CTTATGTTATAAGTTAACAGGAATTATCCTGTTTTTTTATTTAAAATAAATGTAGAGTTATTGATTGTTTTGACATTTTCTTAACGTATATGCTATTATATTAAACATGGGAGGTTTTTTATGTTTGGTTTTTTAATTGGTTTTGGATTAGAAATTGCTACAATAGTAGCAAGTAATATTATAGGATTAATAGTAGGTGAAAATACCTTATCAAAAATTTCTAAAAATGGTTATAAAGTTGATATGGTAACGTTAGATAATTGTATTTTGAAAATGAGTGATAAAACACCTAATAATGAAAGATTGGTATCTCTTATTCTGTCAATTATTCCTGGTGTTAATATGATTCATAGATTAATAGAAGGAATTAAAGAAAGACATGAAATAATGAATGCTCTATGTATAAAAGAAGCACTTATTCCTATGACTGATAAAGAAAAAGAGGAATATTCACAAACGAAAAAATGGTCACAAAAACTTTCATTTTCCATATTTACACCCTTAAGATATCAGGCATTGCCTGGAACTTATACATTAGATGAAGTAAAAAAATTAAATGCTACAATTTTGGATTCTTATACAATAGGGACAATAAATAATATTCCAGTAGCAATAATTGGAATTTCTAAGTATAGTGATTCTATAAATAGAATTAAGTTTCTAAATGATAATGAAACTTATGAATTTAAAAAACTTACAGAAGAAGAAGCACAAAATATGATGTTTACAGTTTATCCATTTCTGTCTGAAGTATTAGATAATAAAAAATTACAAAAATGTTTAGAAGAAATAACAAAAATACAAAGTAATAAAGCAAAAATATCAGAGGATTATAATAAAGAAACATCAATGGAATCAGTGCATTTTACACCTGAAGAAATTTCAACTGTAGGATTTCCAGAAAAAGAAAAAATTCCTTGTTTAAAGAAAACACCTTCTTTCAAAAATAGAAAATGTGACTAGAAATGTCATATTTTTTTATTTATTTTGTCCATAATAATTATAGGTGATTTTTGTGAAAAATAAATTGCTTTATATTCTTTTAATATTATTATTTTTAATTGTTGTTGGTCGTATGAGTTATTTAATGATTTTTAAACATAATTATTATTTAGAAAAATTAAAAAATTTAAGTGAAGTAACTGTTGAAGGAGTTAGTGCACCTCGTGGAAGAATTTTAGATCGTTATGGAAATATAATTGTAGATAATAAAGGAATTAAAACTATTGTTTATAATAAAATAAGTGGAATTAATAATACTGAAGAACTTGAAATTGCTCATTCTTTAGCAGAAATATTAGATATTACGGAAATTCCTAGTGAAGAAGTTTTAAGAGAATATTATTATCAAATTAATAAAGCAGATATAGATAGTAGAGTGGAGAATTATACTTTAAAAAAATATGAAGAAAGAAAGATTAGTAATGAAGAGTTATTTCAGACAAAGTTAAGTTTAATTACTGATGAAGAACTCTTAAATTTAGGAGAAATTGAAAGAAAAACAGCTTATCTTTATAGCATAATGAATAAAGGGTATAGTTATATGGATAAAATATTAAAAGTTAATTGTACTAATAGTGAGTATGCTAAAATTAGTGAAATGGCTCTTCCTGGAGTAAAAGCAGAACTTACTTGGGAAAGAGTTTATAACTATGGAGATACTTTAAAAGAAGTTTTAGGTAATGTTTCTACTACAAGTAGTGGTATTCCTTACGAAGAGAAAGATTATTATTTAAAGTTAGGATATAATTTAAATGATCGAGTTGGAATCAGTTATTTAGAAAAAGAATATGAAGAATATTTAAAAGGAGAAAAGGCTGTTTATAAAGTTAATAGAGATAATACTTTAACGAAAATAAAAGAAGAAAAACAAGGTAATGATTTAGTTTTAGCAATTGATATTAATTTACAGCAAAATATAGATAAAATTATTAAAGAGGAAGTATTAAAAGCGAAAAAATATCCCGCAAGTAAGTATTATCAAGGAAGTTATGTAGTTATTAGTAAGGTGCAAACGGGAGAAATAGTTGCAATAAGTGGCATAGGCATTAATAGTGATAATAAGTTTTATGATTCTACAATTGACATAATTACTAATTCTTATACTATGGGAAGTGCGGTTAAAGGTGCTAGTATGACAGTAGGATATTCTAATAATTTAATTGATCCAGGGAAAAAAATAAAAGATGGCTGTGTTAAATTAAAAAGTAAAACAGCAAAGTGTTCTTGGAAAGATTTAGGATATTTAGATGATATAAATGCATTGGCTTACTCATCAAATTATTATCAATTTTTAATTGCTATTAAATTAACAGGTTCAAATTATAAATATAATATGGCTTTGCAAAATGTTGATAAGGCTTTTGAAACTTATCGTTCTACTTTTAAAACATTGGGACTTGGTAATATTACTGGAATTGATTTACCTAATGAACAAACGGGTATTCAAAGTGAGCGTATAAGTGATGATTTGCTCCTTAATTTAAGTATTGGTCAATTTGATACTTATACTCCTATAGAAATGATTCAGTATATTAATAGTATAGCAACTGGTAAAAGAATTAAATTAAGTTTAATGAATAAGATTATTAATTCCGAAGGAAAAGAAGTTCTTAAAAATCAGTCAGAAGTTTTAAATACAATAAATTTAACAGAAGAACAATTAGGGCGTATTCAAAAAGGTTTTAGAACAGTTAGTACTTATGGTACAGGAGCAAGTTATGTTGATGGAAAATATAAAGCTGCAGGTAAAACCGGAACTAGTGAATCATTTTTAGATAGTGATTCAGATGGATTAATTGATGTTGCAACAACTACAAGAACTTTTGTAATGTATGCTCCTTTTGATAATCCTGAATATAGTTTAATTATTATAAGCCCTCATATTGGTTATGAAAATAGTCTTAGTACATATAATTATCCTGTAAACTTATATGTAACTAAAAGAATTACAAATATTTTATTTGAAAATTACTAAATACTTTGCTATAATACTTACGTGCTTGAGAAAGGGAGGATATAAATGGCTAAAAAGAATGACAATAGAACTTTTGTAGAATTAAAATGTCCTGAATGTGGAACATTATTAAGACCAACTAGTAAAAATAAAAAAAATACACCAGACAAACTAGAAATAAATAAGTTTTGTCCAAAGTGTGGAAAAAATCAAACATTTAAAGAAAGGAAATAATTGTGAGAAAAAGAAGAAAAGTTATTGAACGAGGACCACTTTTTGATAGAATAAATTGGGGAGCGTTTTTTAATAGCCAAGCAATGATGCCTTCTTTTGATAATCATTTTAATAAAAAAGAAAGT
>CANQNA010000151.1 GCA_947625005.1 uncultured Bacilli bacterium | reverse complement strand
AAAAATACTATGGTAGAATTAAGTTATTCCATGTGGGGAATTAGCTCAGTTGGCTAGAGCACCACGTTTGCACCGTGGGGGTCAAGGGTTCGAGTCCCTTATTCTCCACCAAAATTGAAATTACCAATATTTATTTATGAAATATTGGTTTTTATTTGGGAAAAAAAGAAAAGACTAATCAATAGTGATGTGAACTCCAAATAGGAGACATCAAAAAAAGACTAAAAAAAATCAAGGGCGAACGAAGTGAGTTCATCTAGACCCTTGATTTTTATTATGTAATTATAATATTTCTAAACTATAGCTTCATATTGCCATACAACATTATAAACTATACCATAATCACATTTATTTGTTGCACCATTTATATCAAATGGAGTTCTACATTGGCTAGAAACTGAAGCATTCCATACAACCCATCTATCATATTCATAACTATTTTCTTTTCTAACACTAATATTAGTTAATCTTCCTAAGTTATTTATATTACTTGAAGAATGATTCCAAATTGATCCTTCATTATACCCGTCAAATGTAGTTGCATGAAGACTACCAAACATTTGCATATCATATGTAGAACTTAATGTTCTAGCACCACCTAATGATTTAATTTTAACATTCTTAACATTACTCATTCTTTGTATTTCTTGAGGAATAGCTAGTTTATGAGTCACTGAGAAAGTACGAATTCCATAGTCATCCCATCCAGCTGAGTATACTTGTTTAGTTAATGTTTTAGTTTGCCAATAATGTGCTACTAAAGTTATATTACTAGTTACTTCAGTACTAAAATCATATAAACGTCCATTGTAATACCATCCTACAAATCTTGCATTTGCTTTTGTAGGATTAGCAGGTTGATAAGCTCTATTATATTTATAAACATATTGAGAGCTTACTGAAGTTCCACCATTACTATCAAATGTTACTTTATATTGAGTAGTTGTTGCTTTTCTAGTAGTTACTCTACTAGTTGTACGATTAGTTGTTTTTGTATTATTATAATTTCCATCTACATTATTACTACCTGAATTATTATTGTTACTATTTGTATTAAAACTATTTGAGTTATTACTATTTGTATTAAAGCTATTGTTATATACATTATTATTTACAGTAGCTCCAGAATTTTTATTTGATGATTTTTTATTAGAACTTGAACTTACAGTACTATATGATTTTTTACTTGATGTGGAATTTGTTTTAGATGAAGTCTTACCTGTACAAGTTGGACAACTAGTTTCAATAACTTCAGATTCTTCTCTATTTATTTTACAAATATTTTCTTCACATTCACAACCAATCATAACTACAGTATAATTTGAAGTCCCTCCACAAGTTAATGTAGCTTTTAATTTATATTGACCATTATCATTAGTTAATGATACATAACTATTTTCTTTACTACATTCATTACCTTTATCATCATATAATTCTTTAATATCACCTTTAGTAGTTAATTCTCCTAAAGTTGCCATAACTGTTTGTCCTTCACTTGGAAAATTAGTATAATCATAATAATTTTCTCCAGCTTGTCTCAAACTTTCTAAATTAGCATTAAATAATTGAGTACTTACACTTATTGTTTCTTTTGAATTATTATCTTTTTTGTTACTAAAAATTTCATATCCTTTAAATATAGCAAAAACAATAATTGCAACAATAATTACTTTTAAAAATAAACCTTTCCAATCAATTGATACTGTGTTGTTATTATTTTCGTACATAATTTATTCCCCCTTTACGAAATTTAATGTCTGATTTTCCTTTGTTTTTTGAGTATTATACATAAGTTGTTATAATTTGTCAACATAAAGTTTATTTCCAATAAAAGTTTGATTTATAAACCCCTTCATTGGTAAAAAAATTATATCATATTTACACTTTTTTGTCAATTTTACTCTATAAATATATCATTTTCTCTTTAAAACAACATAACTTTCTACATGATAGGTATTAGGAAACATATCTAAACAATACACTGTCTCCACATTATAATATTCTTTTAGTTTTTTTAAATCTCTTCCTAAAGTAACAGGATCACAAGAAATATAAATCAAAGTATTCGCTTGAATTTTAAGAATATCTTGTGTATTCGCTAATCCTTTTCTAGGCGGATCTACAATAATCGTATCAATATGATTTTTTATTTTATCTAAATTAGATTCAACTTTTCCTGTCAAATACGTGCTGTTAGTAATATTATTCAGTAAAGCATTTATTTTTGCATCTTTTATTGCATTACTTTCTATCTCTATTCCATATAGTTTTTTTATCTTATGAGACAAACTAATTCCTAAAGACCCTACTCCACAATATAAATCTAATAAAATATTATGAACTTCTGTATCATTCAGTAAATCAAAAATTTTAGAACAAATATTATCATTAATTTGAAAAAAAGAATTATAACTAATCTTAAATGTTAAATTATTTATTTTATGATAAAAATAGTCTTTTCCAAATAATATTTTATTATTTACAACAATTCCTACAATATTTAAAGCTTTTAATTTTTCTAAATCTACCTTATAAGCACAATTAGTTGTTAGACTAATTAATATTTCTTCTTGATTATTACATCTTAAAGTAATCTCTCCAGATTTAACTTTAAAAGCTTCTTGATGCTCAATTATTTGGTTTATTGCTCCTTTAGCAAGTAAACAAGATTTAATAGGAATAAAATTATGTGATTCCCTATTATAATAACCCCATTTATAATCTACAATTTTTAAAGTAACTTTATTTCGATAATAATAGATATCCTCAGATGCCACTAAATTAGGCTCTATATCTAGATCTAGATTGTTCTTAATTATTTCTTTTATTTTATTTTTTTTATAATCTAATGAATCTTTATAATTTAAATGTCCTAAAGAACATCCACCACAAAATTTAAAATAAGGGCATTTATTTTCTCTTCTACTTAAAGATTTAGTTTCAAAGGCTAAAACTTCTCCCTTAAAATATTTTTTCTTATCTTCTACTATTTTAATATCCACTAATTCATTAGGCAAAGCATTTTTGACAAAACAAACTTTATTATTAATATGACATATTCCTTGACCTAAATGATCTAATTTTTCAATTAATACTTTCATAATTACCTATTATATTCATATAATTTTTTTACTTCTTTAATAGTCAAAGCACGATACTCTCCACTTTTCAAATTATCTAATGTTAAAAAAGCATAATTTGTGCGAGTCAACTTATCAACTAAATAACCTAAAGATTCAAATACTCTTTTTACAATATGATTTCTTCCTTCTACTATAGTTATTTCTACCATACTAATATTTTTATAGGGATCATTTTTCTTCAATTTTATTTTAGTGGGCACACATTTTATTCCCTCAATTTCCACCCCTTTTTGTAATTTTTTTAAAGAATCTTTATCCATATATTTATTTAATTTTGCTAAATAAGTTTTTTCTACATGATTTTTAGGATGCATTAAAATATTAGAAAGTTCTC
>CANQNA010000150.1 GCA_947625005.1 uncultured Bacilli bacterium | reverse complement strand
AAATTGAAACAACTATATCAGAATTTATGATGGAAGAAAAGAAAAAATATGGCTACAAAAGATATGAAGAAGAATAGAAGATTTTATCTTTTATTATTTATCTTAACTATTATTAGCTTATTTAGTTATCATTTTTTTAAAGTTAAAAGTTATGTTAAAGAATATCAAAAAGATAATGTATCAATCATGGAATCTTATAATAAAGAACAAAAAAATTATTTATATCGTTTTAATTATTCTAATGAAGACTATGTAATAGCTATTCCAAAAGATTATAATTGGAAAAGAAAACTAGTAAAAAATATTGAAGTTATCAACAATGATAACGAAACATGTTTAAAAATTATAAGTGATGATTTAAGTTTTTATCCTTTATGTCGAAAAAATGGCGAACAAATATCTTACTTATTAACAAGTGAAGAAATGAAAAAAAATTTTAATATTCCAATTATTACCTATGATGAAGTAACTAAATATAATGATATAACTATTTATAATTATTTTTATCATAATTTTTATATATGGAATTATCGGGGATTTGATTATTTAAGTAATTCTAATAATGAAAAAATTACTTTATTTGATAAAGATGTTTATGATCCAAAATTAATTGTTAAAACGAATGATTATTTATTTGTACCTGATTATAATTCTAATTATTATTTTTCTAAAGTATATCTTATCAATTCTTTAAATGGTAAAGTAAGTACTTGGAATTTAAAGAAAAATATTTATTTTGATAGTAATATTTTAGGAGTTATTAATAATGAAATATATTTATTAGATAAACATGAAAATATTGAATGGAAGATTAATTTAACTAAAAAAAGTTTAGAAAAAATTGGAACTAAAAATAAAAATGGTTTATTCTATAATAATGAATGGCTTAAATTAAGTTTAAATAAAATTATTGAAGAACAAGTATTTAAAGGATTAAAGGCTATTAATTTTTATAATGACAATGGTTTAAAAGCTAATATATTAGATAATAATATTAAACTAAAAAATGAAGATGTAGAATTAGTTGGTTCAACTAATGAAAAAGTTTATTACTTAATAAATGATGTATTATATGAATATTCACTTGCTTTTGGTGAAGTTAAATTATTAAGTAAATTTGAGTGGAATTTTAATAATCAAAATATAATTTTTATTTTCTAGATATTTGTACCACTTTTTTAGAAATTACATATTTTATACTAGGAGTGATAAAGATGTATGAACATTATATTTTAGAAGAAGGAGAAAATTTAGATACAATATGTAATAATCTCCATTTAGATAAAAAAATGGTAATGGAATTAAATAATATTATAAATGAAGATGAGGTAAGAAGTGGAAGACAAATTAAAGTACCGGTAAATGATCCAAGTTATTATAATACATATACAATTGAAAAAGGGGATACTTTATATGGTATAGCAAGAAAATATAATATTAATCCCGAATTACTTGCTAGTATGAATGGATTAAATATGGATGATTATATTTATCCTAATCAAGAGATTTTAATTCCTAAGAATAATTTTAGTTATTATATTACTAAACAAGGGGATACATTAAATACCGTAGCTACAATGTTTAAATCAGATATTAAAGATTTATTAAATAATAATAAAACAATTTATTTATCTGAAGGACAAATATTAGTTCATCAAAAATAAGCATTTCAAATAATGCTTTTTTTAATAACATTTTTATGATATATTTATACTAAATAAAAGAGGAGGAATTATCGTGATACTAAGAAAACCTTATGCGTTTTTAATTAAACATTTTAAAATAATTCATCTTATTTTAAGCTTCCTTTTTTTATATTTATTATTACAAACTAGAAGCATTAATCAATTTTTTAGTGAATATGTTACAGCAGGTTATACAACTAATAAATTAAATCTTGTTGGTACTTATATTAGTAAATTTATTTATATTGCAATAGCTATAATTTTAATTATTAATATTTTAATTTACTTTTTAATGCGTCAAAAAGAGAAAAGTACAAAACTTTACTTTGGAATTATAGTTTTTTATATAGTTTTATTGATAGGAGTAATTTTTACCTCTAATGCTTTATCAACTATTGAAAGTGCTGAATTTTCATCTAAAACAGCACGACTATTTAGAGATATTTCTTTTGGATTATTTGCTATACAAATTTTTTTCTTTATATATGCCTTAATAAGAGGTATTGGCTTTGATATAAAAAAATTTGATTTTGAAAGTGATGTTAAAGAACTCGAAATAACAGATTTGGATCGAGAAGAATTTGAAGTAACATTTGGCCAGAATAATTATAAATTCCAAAGAGGTTGGCGAAGAATGTTAAGAGAATTTAAATATTACTTTTTAGAAAATAAATTTGCTTTTTTTACCTTACTAATTATTTTAACAATTATTGCAGTATGGATTTTATATTTAAATTTTGGTGTGTATCATAAGTCTTATGGTGAACAGCAAAGCATGAATCATAATGGCTTAATGATTCAAGTTGTAGATAGTTTATTAACAAATATGCATACAAATGGAAAAATTATTTCTAAAGATAAATTTTATTTAGCAGTAGCAATTGAAGTAACAAATACTAATAAAGAAAATTCTCGACTTGATTATGAAAATTTTAAAATTATTCAAAATGGGGAATTTTTAATGCCAACATTGGATAGAGGTACTTTATTTCCAGATTTAGGTATTGCCTATACAAGAGATACACTTATTAATAGTGGTGAGACAGGAACATATGTGTTAGTCTATGAAGTTAATGATCCCAATATTCATTATGATTTAAGAATTTTAGAATCATTAGAAAATACCTTAGTAGGTGTAACTCCTATATATAAAAATATCAGATTAAATTACGAAACTATTGTAAGTAAAGAAGATTATAAAACATATAGTTTAGGAAAAATAGTAGACTTATCAGAAACTAGATTTAAAGTTACAGAATTACAAATAAAAAGCTATAAATTTATGAATTCTTATGAATATAAATATAAAAAATGTACAAGTAATATTTGTCAAGATTTAAATAAAACTATTAGTGTAGATCCAATAAAATATGGTTCAAATAAGAAGTTATTATTTTTAAATGTTAATTTTAAATTAGATAAAACAAGTTATTATTTTCAAACTAAAAAAAGTATTAACAGTTTTATAAATGATTTTATAAATATTAGAACAGAAAAAAATAATAAATCAAAAACATATACTGTAGAGAGTTTAACTCCAAGTGATTTAAACAATATTTGGCTTTTAGCTGTTGATAGTGAAATTGAATCTTCAAATAAAATAGATTTATTAGTAACTTTACATGGCAAATCTTATGTTGTTAATTTAAAATAAAGATTAATAGACGTTATCTAAATTTAATTAAAGAATGGTACCATTCTTTAATTTTCTTTGTGTGCATGCATGGCATATATCTAGTTGGTGAAAGTCCAATACACGCGTAGGTATCGACGAAGTGTTAGAGAAGCACAAAGC
>CANQNA010000149.1 GCA_947625005.1 uncultured Bacilli bacterium | reverse complement strand
TTTTAATATGTTTAAAAATTTTTTTTGCAAGAATTGTAGATGTTTCAATTTCTACTATTAGAACTGTTTATGTTTTAAAAGGCAAAACTGTCATTGTTGCCATTCTGGCCTTTATTGAAATTACTATTTGGTTCTTTGTTGCTAGAGAAGCTTTAAATATTGAACCTATGAGATTGTGGATAGTTCTTGCTTATTCTGGAGGTTATACAACAGGAACTATTATTGGGACATTTATTTCTAAAAAATATATTAGAGGTAATCTAGGAATGCAAGTAATTAGCAAAAATATTAATAATAAAGATATTGACATTATTAAAAAAGCAGGTTTTGGTATATCTTCTATAAATATGAATGAAAACAAAATTATGTTAATTTTAGAAATAGATAAAAAAAGATTAGACGAATGTCATAATCTAATTTATTCCTTAGATAAAGATGCTTTTATAATAGTAAATGAAACTAAATATGTTTTTAATGGTTTCTTTTAAATATATTTTTTTATTCCTTTTTTTCTTAAATAGAATTTTCGTATTAAATCAAAAGGAATAATAGTAAATGCCATTAAAATTACAAATAGTAATTCTTTAATACTTAATCCATAAGTTCTAAATAAAGTTCCTCCAAAGTAAATTAAATAAATTTGTACTAAACTAATACAAGTAAATATAATGATAAATATTTTATTCTTTTTTAAATTTCGTAATAAATTTATACTATCTGTTCGTGCATTAAAAGCATTAAAAATTCCATTAAAAATAAACAAGGCAAAAAAAGCAGTCATAAAATATTTGTTCTCTACATCATAAGTTATAAAATTTTGAATAAAATTACTTTTTAAAAAATAAATGGATAACAATGCGGAATAAAATCCACACCAAATAATTTGACCATACATATATTTATTAATAATCGGCTCATTTTTTTTCTTACTAGTTTCATTCATATAATCTTTACTCGCATATTCATAACTAAATGCTAATCCTGCTAAAGTATCCATAATCATATTAATCCAAAGCATTTGAATAATTGTTATAGGAGTTGCAATTCCTAAAATTGGTCCAACAACACTTAAAATAATAGCACATGCATTTACTGTTAATTGATATATAATAAATTTTCTTAAACTTTTAAATATGGTTCTTCCATATAAAACTGCTTTACTAATTGATAAGAAATTATCATCTAAAATAACAATATCACTTGCCTCTTTACTAACTTCAGTACCACTTCCCATAGCAAAGCCTACATCGGCTTTTTTTAATGCTGGAGCATCATTTACTCCATCTCCTGTCATTCCAATAACTAATCCCATAGATTGCCCAATACTTACTAATCTACTTTTGTCACTAGGAAGTGCTCGAGCGACTACTTTTAAATCTAAAAATATTTTTTGAATTTCTTCATCACTCATTTTAGCTAGTTCTCCACTAGTTAAAACTTTATCGTGTGAATCTTGAATCAAGCCTAATTCTGTTGCAATACTAAGTGCTGTATCTTTATCATCACCGGTAATCATAATAGTTTTAATATCTGCAGAATTTACCAACCTTAGCCCCTCAATGGCTTCTTTTCGAATAACATCTTTAATTAAAACACAACCAATAAAAATTAATGATTTCATATCACTATTTTTTTCATTTACTGCTAAACTAATTACTCTTATGCCTTTTTTTGTATAATGTTTAATTGTGTCTAAAACTTTTTGTTTATCTCGTAAAATCTTTTTAGTCATCTCAGAATCATAATAATAATCACAATAATCCAAAATAATTTCACTAGCACCTTTAAAATAAGTAATATTTTTATCCAAATTTTTTACTGAACTATATTTATTACTACTATCAAATACTACTAAAGTTTCACACTTATCAATTTTTTTTAATTTTAAAAATTCTAATAATGCTTTATCAGTACTATTTCCCCCTAATATTTCATTATCATCAGTTAGTTCACTAGCATTATTATACAAAATAGAACTATATAGCAAATTTTGATATTTCTCATATTTATCTAAATCATCATTTTGATATACATTTCCATTATAATCTAAAAACCCTACAACATTTAATTTTCCTTCAGTTAAAGTCCCCGTTTTATCTGTGAGTAAAACATTAATATTTCCTGCTGTTTCTATACCAACAAGTTTTCTTACTAGAACATTATTTTTTAACATTCTTTTCATATTAGAGGACAAAACTAAAGCGACCATCATAGGTAATCCTTCAGGAACTGCCATAATTATTACTGTTACACACAATGTTAAAGAATAAATTAAATGGTCTATCATTACTTTAGAATTTGTTAGTGTTGCCATTATAGCATGCGCCTCAAAATTATTTGCTATAAAAATTACACTAAATAAATAAGATATAACTACTAAGGCTGATCCTACATATCCTATTTTACTAATTACTTTTGCTAAATCACGAAGTCTTAAACGAAGTGGGCTATCTCCTGTTTTCTCTCCTAATTCTTTAGCAATATTTCCATAAACTGTTTTCTCTCCTACCACATTAACTTGTAATATACACTCACCACTTGTAACTACTGCCCCTCTTAAAACCTTCTCACCTACCCTTTTTTCTACTTCCCTACTCTCTCCATTTAAACGTGATTCATCAATCAAAATATTTCCTTTAACTAAAAATGCATCAGCCGGAATAATTTCTCCACTTCCAATTATCACGATATCTCCAACTACTAAATCATCAATACTAACATTAACTAATTTACCATTCCTTTTTACTCTAACAAATACTTGACTACTTTCTTTTTGTAATCTTTTAAAAGCTTTTTCACTTCCATATTCACTAATTGTAGAAATAAATGAAGCTAGAAAAATAGCGATTAAAATACCTAATGTTTCAAACCAATTAAAATCTTTAAATAAAAAAATAACTTTTACTAAAAGTGCAACTAATAAAATTTTAATAATAGGATCCCCTAAAGATTCTAATAAAAGATTTAAAAAAGTATTATTATTAGTACTATCTATACTATTACTACCATATTCTTTTCTTGCTTCTTTAACTTCTTCTTCTGTTAATCCTTTGAATTCCACCTGCTTGTCCTCCTCAAAAAAATATATGAAGAAAGACAAAAAAAAGAACCTAAGTTCTTTAACAATATTTATTTATTATTCTTTTTACCTCATCTTCTAAGTTACTTTTTAATAAATAATCTTTAAAACCATCTTTTATATAATGTTCTTTTATTTTTTCTTTATTTTCTTCTAACATTACTACTACCGGTATATTAAATTTCTCTATCTCTTTTAATTCTCTTAATGTTGTTAGTCCACTCTTTGTACTCATCTCATCACTCATCAAGATTAAATCATATGTTTTCCCTGAACGTACTTTATTTATACAATCATTGGCATATAAACTTGTACTTACTATTATTGATTTATCTTCTATATATTTTTTTATTCTTTCTATCTCTTCTTCGTTTTCTCCTACTATTAAAACTTTAGAAGAATTAAATAACATATTTTGATATTTTTCTATTGTTTTATCATTACTTTCACTTTCATATATCTTTTGATCTATTGTTACTATT
>CANQNA010000148.1 GCA_947625005.1 uncultured Bacilli bacterium | reverse complement strand
GTCTTTCATATATTTACTAATCTTTAATGTATAATCTTTTTCCACTATTCCATTAGCACTAGTTCCAGGGTCTTCTCCACCATGTCCTGGGTCAATTACTACTCTTTTTTTCACTCTTCCATCTACATAATCCATGTTTATCACCTAATATAAATTATGACTAAATATAAAAATAGTGAATTTCAAAGGATTTTTTACAGAGATTTTATTTTTTAACAAAGTTAAATTACAGTAAAAAAATCAATTTAATAAAATTTGTGACAAATTAAATAAATAATTGAAACAATATTTAAACATATGAAATATTAAAAGAATTTGAAAAGGCAAAAAAATTTTTAAGCATAATAAATCATATGTAAACTTTTAATTGCTATTTTTATTCTCAAACTTTTTTATTAATTTTGATAATTCTTTTTCATTAATAGAATATTCTTTTACAATTATAGAATCTAAAGCACCATTTAAACTTTTATGAGATAAAGCTCTAGTCCATATAAAAAATTCTTCCTTGTTAATATTTTCAAATTTCGTTTTATTACACATTTTTAATATATTATCATAAGGTACATTGTTAATTTTAACTGGAGCTACCATAATATATAAATACAAAATATAATATTTAAAGTCTTTAATATTTTCATATACATTGTGGATATAATATTTTTTTAACGCAGAAAAATAAATATAAGAATAAATAAACTCAAATACTTTCCTTTGAAAAAAGCAAGAATAGCCACTTTTTAATGCAATAGTTCTAATTAATTGCATTTCAATTGTAGAATAACCTCTTAAATATTTTTTTATACTTTTTCGTCGGATTAAAACATTTACAATTAAATTATAAAATTGTTTTGCTCCTTTTTTGATTAGAATTCCCAATCTTTTTAAAATATTACCACGATTTTTAAAAGCTTTCTTAATTTTATAAGCAAAAAACTCATGGCTTAACCAATTATACGTATTAACTCGATATAAGAAAGATTTATCTTCTACATAAATTAAAATCTTCGAGAAATCTTTTAACTTATCTGTAGCTTTAAATTGAGAAAATTTTTTTATTTTAAGTATTTTAGCATTAATTTCACTAAAATTAAAAGTAGAAAATTCATTATTCATACATTTAATAATACCAACGAATAATATAATTAAAGAAATTACAATAAGCGCTGCTTGAATTATACTTTTACACTTAAAAGCAACAAACACTAAAAACAATGAACCAACTAAATATAAAAACTTATATTCAAATATAACTTTATATATATAATCTAAAGTATAATAAAAGCAATTTTTCATAATAGTCCTAGCAAAATCATCTATAAAAAACAATTCTAAAATTATAAAAGAAGCCATGATAAAGAAGAATAATATAAGCCAAACACTCAAAATTCTAAACAATGCTAAAGAATATAAAAATAAATAAACAACAATAAATTTAGCTCTTAAATTTTTATTGCTTATTTCCATTTTTCCAAGTAAAAGCCATACTATTATTATAAATATTAAAATATAGTTATTCAAAAAAGGTTCTAAAATTTTTTTTAAAGCATCAAACACCAAAATCACCATATTTAATATAACATAGCTAATAAAAATTTTAAATATTAAATAAACAAAAAATAGGATTTTTATCTTCCTATTCTTCTCCTAATTTTCTAAAAGCATAGCCTCCACCTATAAGGCTTAAAGCTAATAGTCCCCCATAAGTTGTAATATTATCTCCTGTTTGAGGAGCTTCTTCAAGGGTATTATCTGGTTTTAAATCTTCATAAATTTCGGCATTCCATAAAACACTATTATCTTTACCAGTTAATACAACATCTTCGGGACTAACTAAAATTGTAACTGTTTGATCATCAGTATCATCATTATCCCAATCAAATATCCATGAATATTTAATTACTGATCCATTCTCTGTTGCCGTTTTTAAAATGTCTTCTGTAATAGCTCCAAAAACATTTATATAATGTTCATCGTTTTTATTTTCACTCTTAGTACTATCTTGATTATTCCAGAATGATTTTTCGACAGTTGAACCTCCATTGACATATGTTGCAGTCTTTAATGTGGCAATTTCGACATCCTTTGGAGCTACAACTTTAACACCTAACCAAGCAGCATCAATAGTTTTTCCAATATCTGGATTGGCTGCTACAATTTTAAGTTGCGCGGCATCAAAAGTAACAGTTACATTATTAGTGCCATTACCATTAATTTTTGGCGTTCCTCCTAAATATGAATCACTATTATTAAGTGGTGTAACATTTTCAAATGTTAAAGCATGTACTTGTGGTACCATAAATAAAAGGAACGCTAATACTACTAATATTTTTTTCACTTTCTAACCTCCTTTTTTAAATTTTGAGATTTTTATATCTCTGTTTTTATTATGTTAATATTTGCCTTTTTTATACTTTTTTTGACATTTTTTGCAAACAAAAACTCTCCAATAAGAGAGCTTTTATTATCTTTTTAATAATTCTTGTTTATCATAATAATCTTTTAATTTTAAGTTTTTATCAATGGTTTTTTCTTCAATAAATTCTAATATAAATCCTAAAACCTCTTCAGGAAATACATTTAATACTTGTTCATTTAATTTAATATTACCATCTTTAGTAGGTAAATAAAAGTGAATTCCCGCTAAATCATTAACCACCATTGCTGGCGCCAAATCTAATAGACTATCATTTATAGATGTTTTATACACTAATTTAATTTCTTTTTTATCAATCATTTCTTTTAAGTTACCCATAATATTATTTAAAGTTGAAGTAAATACTTTACTTAAAGCATTCCCATTAACCTTAAAACCATTTTCATCTTTTACAAAAACATCTCCATTAGTTAATATTTCACTTCCATTAGAAAATGATTTAATATTTTCATTTAATGTAGCTGTTACATCTATATCTTTTCGATATTTTCCAATTGCATGAATTAATAAATTTTCACCATTCTTAATTCTTTTGACTTTATTATCAATATCTTCACCATTTTCAACTTTGTTTAGTAAAACTAAATCTTGAGGTACTAATAATGTTTTGCCCCCATAATTCATATTTTTATAATAAATACCATATTGATCCAAAATCCAAATAACTTCTTTAACACTAAACATTGAATTAGTTAGAACTTGATCAATAAATTCATCTCTTTGCTTTTTTAAATTCAAAATATTTTTCTTTAATTCATCCAAATAATGATAAATAGACCCTATAGTACCTAAAGAAACTAACGATTGATCATTTTTATCTTTACTTTTAGCTAATTCTTCAATATTTTCAATGCGATAACCATCAATGTAATTTTGTAAATAATCTTTATTTTGTTCATATAAATCTTTTATGCTTGCCACTACAGTTTCATATTTTTGATTTTCATCGGCAATTTGTTTATTTATTTTTTCTAATTTTTCTGCAATATACATAATTATATTCCCCCTTCAAATAAACACGATTGGTATTTTATCACGTTTCTTTTATTTTGTCAAATTTTGATCTTTTTGGCAGAAAAAAAGAGTAAATTAATTTAAAACAAGAAACTTTATGAAATTTGAGAATGAAAAATAACATAAAGTTTTTT
>CANQNA010000147.1 GCA_947625005.1 uncultured Bacilli bacterium | reverse complement strand
TTTATTGTGCTCATACATTCACCTCACTTACATTATAACGTACATTTTTGCGTACGTCAAGTATCAATATTATTATATGTAATAATTAAATAAAAATGTATCAAAAAGGAAGAGCATTAACCTCTCCCAAAATATAAACAACCAAACTAAAAGTTTGTTTAATACCACTATGGTGGAGCCGAGCGGAGTCGAACCGCTGTCCAGAATAACTTCAAAATAATGTCTACAAGTTTAGTTAGAATTTAAAATTCATTGATAAAAACGTCTCTAACAAACTATTTATCAATATAGTTTATAAATATTCGCTTTTTAGGCTAAACAACTAAAAAGTATAGCTTATATTTATGAACCAAATATTAACCTATAAGCAAATTAATATTCAGCGCTCAATTTGCTATCTTAAGCAAATGCTAGAGCAGTATTATATTTTTTGTCAGTTAATTTAAAAACTGTGTTACTTAAGGACAATAACTACCACTTGCAATTAAATCAAATAATTATTCTGTCGAAACCAAAGACGGCCCCATATGAAAAAAATATTAACATAAAAGTTAATATTATTCAACAATTTTTATAATATATTCTCCATCTTTACTATATAAATATTTTTCTCTAGCATACTTTGCAATATAATCCGGATCTTGTAATTTGCTCACTTCTTTTTTTAATAACTTTTCTTTATCTATAAGAGTATCATACTGAATCTCTAAATCTTTTTTCTCTTTATATTTATCTAATATTTTACCCCAATAATTAAAACTTATATATCCACTATAAACTAAAATACCACAAAAAAGCAAAAACAATAATGTCATTCTTCTAGCAGCACATCTGTTAACTCTCTTCTTCATGATCTAGTCTCCTTATTATTAGAATAACATAATACCAAATTATCGTCACAAAAAATTAAATAACTTTACGGTTTGTTTTACATTTTTTGAAAAAATAAAAACAAATATATCCACATATCAAAATTATCTTATTATATAAATGTATTTCTGCACTATTTAATAGATAAAATATATACACATACAATAAAGTACATCCTAAAAAATAAAGAATTTCCCAAAAACTTAATTTTTTAAAAAAGGCATTATGAACAAAAGCAACTAGAAAACCATATATAAAAGATACTACAATAAATAGTAATTGTTGCATTATTTAAATAATTTACTGAATACTGAAGATTCTTTATTGGAATCAGCATCCATATAACTTACCATATTAATTTTTCCTTTGATACTTACATTACCTTCTAAAGTATCTAATTTTAACATTTCTAATCCTTCCCCTTTTATTAACATTATACCCATACTAGTATCTAAAGAAAATTCTTTATCATCAAAATTAATAATCTTTTTTACTCCACTTAATACAATATTTTTTCTTTCATTAATTTTAACTACATGATTAAATGATCCAACATCCATTATTTTATCCATATTTTCCTCCTATATAATTATATTAAGGACAAAAAAAAAGATTACTAAATCTTTATTCTGCTTCAGTTTCTGTTGCATCAGATTCAGAATCATTTTTATTATATTCTTCAAATATTGCGTCTTCAAACATTTTACGAACTTCTGGATTAATAGGATGAACAATATCTCTATATTCTCCAGTTGGTGTCTTTCTGCTTGGCATAGCAATAAACAAACCTTTATCTCCTTCAATTATTCTAATATCATGTACAGCGAATGAATCATCTAATAAAACAGATGCAATTCCTTTCATACGTGATCCTTCTTTGTCGTATTTACGAACAGTAACAGATGTAATTTTCATAATTCACTCCTCCTCAAGTTTCTTCAACTCTAGTTTAATTTTACCTAAAAACATTCCAAAAATCAAGTATTTATATAAAATAGAGAGAAATATCCTTAATTAAAACTTCAGAAAAAGTAAAACTTTTAGTTTCAGTACCATCTGTTATGGTAAAAATATTAGGATAAACCCCATTTATAACACCTACAAAAACATCAGATTTGTTTCTACAAGCTTTTGTTACAACTTTTACTTTTTTTCCGATATTTAGTCTCATATCTTTTCTTATATCATCAATCATGATCTTGGATAGCCCACATACATCATTCCATTGGATTTTAAGCCACCCATACCATCCTTTCCATATTTAGTTTTTTCTAACATTTCAATTAAATTAACTTCCTTATTTTTTTCTGTTAGAGCAATTGTTACCGCTATAATTGCTGGATCTAAAGCATGAATATTTACTCTTTTAGGACTTGAAGCATAATTTGCTCCACTTTTAATAATTTCTTCATAATCACTTTGACAGGCTCCTGCAATAATAACTAACTTTTCATGACTTTTTTCATAAAGTCGTGCATTTTTAACAGATTTTACAAAATTTAAACTATTTTTATAATTAGAAATATCATCAATACTACCTTTTTTCTTGTAATAAGCATCGTGACCTGTAATTATTACAATATCGGGGTGATATTGATTTAAATATCCTATTATTTTATTTGGTAACTCCGCTTCTTTAATTGCTCGCCCTATGGCCATTACACCAGCTTTTTTATAATATTCTAAACATCTATTTAAATAATCTTTATCCCCATCAAAATGTAAAATTTTAGCAGGTAGATAAAAATAATCGTCTCTGTCCAAAGGAAGATCTAAATCAGTCTCTACAATATCTTCACTTCGCTCATATTCTACTAATTCCAAATCAGATAAAAAACTATCCGCATATAATCTAACATCAACACCTTTTAAATAATATACGTTATTTTTAATGTTAATAACTTTAAAAATAGTATCATTATTATAGCTGTTGCGTGTTACATAGTCCCCTTTTTTTATTTCCATATATGGCCACCATTACATTTTATTTAAAAATATAAAAAAAAATTCCTCTTAAAGGAATTAAAATTTAATCATTTAAATTAACAATATAATACATTAAACATTTCTATAAAACAAGAAAGTGGTACTTCTTCAGCTCTATTATTTAAATCTAAATTATATTTTTTCAAAATGTTTTCTAATATATCTAAATCATAACTTTTTAAATTATTTTTTAAATTTTTTCTCTTAAATTGAAAACAATTAAAAATAAATTTTTTAAACTTATTAAAATCAATATTATTAGTTTCTTTTTTGGTTAACTTTATAACAGCACTATCTACATTAGGTATAGGATAAAAACTTTCTCTATCTACAAAAAATAAATATTCTCGTTCAAAATAGTAATCTAATAAAACAGTAAATGCTCCATAATCTTTTGAACCGTGCTCAGCACATAATCTTTTAGCAACTTCATCTTGAACCATTACAATTACACTTTGAAATTTTCCAAAATTAATTACTTTTTCTAAAATAGGTGTTGTAATATAATATGGTAAGTTTGCAATCATAATTAATTTATCATAAGAATATTTTGCTAAGTCGTTATCTAAATTACAATTCAAAAAATCAGCAATTAAATAATCAAATTTAGGACTTTTTAATAATTCTAACTTAGGTTTTAATGTTTCATCAATTTCATAGGCTAAAATTTGTGTATTCAAATTTTTTAATTTTTTAGATAATGCTCCATCTCCAGGGCCGACTTCTATTATTAA
>CANQNA010000146.1 GCA_947625005.1 uncultured Bacilli bacterium | reverse complement strand
CGTGAAGAATTGCTACTAGACGCTAAAGAACTAGAAACTGTGTTCGCATTAAGGAAGGCAATGTCTACCATGTCAGTTGCAGATATAACAGAAGAACTTATTAATCAAATGATGAAAACAAAAACAAATGCAGAATTTTTAGAAAGAATGATGTTTTTCTTAAAAAATGTAAAATAAGAAGTTTATATTAGCATTATAACTAAAAATGAAAACACTAATAGTTAAAATCTTGCTATATATTAAAATTTAAAAAAAAATAAAAAAGAATCTAATTGCTTAATTTTTTTTAGCTACAGTAAGTAAATTAGATTCTTTTTTTATTTTTTGATATAAAGCAAGGTTAAGTTATCTTGGATCGTGTATATTTGCAAAGCAAAATGCACATGTGGCGAAGCCACTTTTCTTATTTTAAATTTTAATAATGCAACAAATTATTATTAGCTTAATTTATAAATTATCTAATAGAAGAGGGCTAAAGAAAGCGGGTCAAAATCGTTTTATCCAATTGCACAAAATGAAACTTTTGTGCAGATAAAGATAGGACTTTTACCTTAAAAGGTCCTATCTTGCTACTATTTAAACCTTTTGTAGGCTTTTCTTAACTAACAAACTATATGTCTTTTTTATAAAAACCTCTTAAAATTGATTTTATTGCGTCAATATTTTAAGCTTTCCTACTTTATTTATTATCATTTTATAATTTTATCATTTATTAATTAGTTATATGAAAATTTTAAATCATTATTATAATATTTTTATCAAAATTCCTAAAAGCCTTGTATTTCAATATTTTACTCAAATTTATAGACAACAAATTATATGTCTAAAAAATAAAAACGCCTTAAAATTGATTCTCGTGCGTCGTTTTTTTGAGACTTTTTTCAGAAGTTCTTTAAAACTATTAATTTTACAATATTCTAGTAATTTTACATTATATAAATTGTAATTCTTAAATATTCAAAATAAGTTTCAAATGATTAATTTTATTAGTTAAATGTAAAAATGTCTTAAAAACGATTTTAGGAGTTTATAAAACAAAATTATTTTATAATGTTATAATAAAAAATTTATCTAAAAAATCTATAAAATATTTATAAAAATTACATTTAAAATTGTAAAAATTTTAATTACAACAAATGTTCGGTTTTTATAAAATTATACAAACAAATTTGAAATCAAATATTTTAAAATTTTATAAATTTAGATTTTTAATTTTATAATTATATTTTTTTATTTTATTTTTAGCTAAAAAAATTCTAATTATAAAATTTTTGAAAATCTTTTAATTTATTATATTTTCAAAGATTTTGAAAATAAGTCCCTCTCTCCTATTTTTTTATTTCGATAATGTAATATCTCGCATTTCTCATAGCTAAGTTTTCTTCTTTAGAAAGCTTTTCATCATAAAGTTTCTTCCATTCTGTACCTTTTTCTTGAATTTGAAACTCTTCTCTGATAGGTAGATAATGATATTTATCTACATAGTCTTCTATTTGTATTGGTTTTGTTATGTTATTACTTTCAGATTTGACTACCTCAAATTTTTCCTTTTCAATTCTTTCCATTTTTCTAAAGCACCAGTAATTATTGTACAATTTATCTCCCTTTGCTTTTACTTCAGGACTATAAAATGTAGTATCTTCAACTATTGTGACACAATATCCTTTGACAAAATTACTTTCATCCATGTTTATAACATTATGTACAAAATCAATATCTTTTACACAGTCAAACATAGTATTGGGATATCTCTTTCTTCCTAATTTATGGTATTTAAGTTCTATTATATAGTATTTTTCATTTTCTTGTTGTCTTTCATCCACTATAACAATATCAATTTCTCTTTTTCTTAAATTCTTAATATATTTAGGATTAAAATCTTTTATATTTTTTTCAAATTGAACTCTAAAATTTTTACCTAATCTTTTTCTTAAATATCCACCTAATTCATGTTGAAAACTTATTTCATTATATATATACCTTTTATTTCTATCATCCATTTCAAGAGACTCTTTTACTGAATAATTATTAAATTCTTTGAATTCTTTTTCTTTAATATCTCCTTTTATAAATTCATCTATTATTTTATATAAATCAATTGTTTTATTCTCTTTAGTCATAGAATATTTCTCCTTTTTTAATTTAATTACTTTTTAAATTACATAATTCTTGTTACATTTACTACATTTGTAGTGAAAATCATGCAAATATTTTTTGCTTTCATTTTCAGGAACTATATTAAGTTCTTTAATAATTTTTTCTAAACATTTATCATAGTATATATAATATGTTTTCTCAACTACATTATATATTACTCTGCCTCTCGGATAGTAATCAAAATCGACTTTATATTTAGAATAGTAATATTTGTCCCATATTTCCATATGACTTTTCGGATAGTTTAAGAAATCTCCATATTTTTCTGCTTCATCTAAACTACATTTATGTATTAAAAAAGCATTATTTATTACAAAGAATATTCCTACCATTTAAATATTTCTCCCTTTTACCTATTTATTGTATCATAAAATATAAATAAAAGAAAATATTTTTCTTTGCATTTTTCATTATGATACTTTTTTATGCAATAATAACCACCCGTAAAACGGGTGGTTATTATTCACCTTGATTATTCATTTTTGAAAAACTGTATTTATTTTTTCTATTTTAATGCTTTTTCATTATTTCATTGTATAACTTGTTTTTATTGTAAATAAATGATATTATAACATTAAATATTGAAAAGGAAGTAATTTATATGATAGATACCTCGTCTAACCCCGATTTTCTTAATGCTTTTTTACAATATATTGCTACAATTCTTAATAAATCTGAAAACACTGTAAAAGAATATAATTATGATTTAAACCACTTTTTAAAATTTATTATGCATCATTATAATTTATCTAATGAAGAAATTAAAGATATTAATATTAAAGACATGGATATTAGTATTATAAAAAAAATTCAATTAGATGATATTCATGCTTTCTTATTCTATTTAACTGAAACCTACAAAAGTAAGCCTGCTACAAGAGCTAGAAAAGTTGCAAGTATTAGAGTATTTTTTAAATATTTAGCAAATAAAGAAAAAATTTTATCAGTAGACCCTACTGTAGGTTTAGAAACTCCAAAACAAGAAAAAAGATTACCAAAATATTTATCATTAGAAAATAGCCAAAAACTTTTAGAAACTGTAAAAACTGAAGATGGTGAATTTAAAGAAAGAGATTTTGCTATTATTACCCTATTTTTAAATTGTGGAATGCGTTTATCAGAATTAGTAGGAATAAATATAAAAAATATTGATTTTAGTGAAAATAAAATGACTGTAATTGGTAAAGGCAATAAAGAGCGTACTATTTATTTAAATAAAGCTTGTGTAAATGCAATAAATGAATATTTAAAGGTTAGACCTCATGAAGGGGTTAAATTAGATGATAGAGATGCCTTATTTTTAAGTAAAAGAAAAGAACGTATTAGCAACAGAATGGTACAAGAAATTGTAAAAAGAGAACTTGCAAAAGCAGGCTTAGATATTAATAAATATTCTACACACAAATTAAGACATACCGCAGCAACTTTAATGTACCAATATGGAAATGTGGATAT
>CANQNA010000145.1 GCA_947625005.1 uncultured Bacilli bacterium | reverse complement strand
CACATTAATATCAAACTTTAAAATAAATCATATAATAATCTAGGTGATTATAATGAATTTTAATGATGATTTTTTTGGAAAGGTACAAAAAAAGACTAAAGTAGATAAAGATACTTTAATAAGTTTAGCTAAAAGATTAAACGAAAATAATATGAAAGATGAAACTGTTTTAAGTGGAATAATTAGAGATTTAGCTAAAATAACTGGTAAAAATGTTAGTAAAGAAACAGAAGAAAAGATAATAAAAACTATAAAAGAAGATAAAGTTCCAACTGGAGTAGAAAAGATGTTTTAATATTTTCTTGACAAAATGATAAAATGTAGTAGAATATGAGGTGTTAATGGGGGTTTGTATCCTTTAACGTGGAGGAAATTATGGAAATAAAAAAATTTAAAGTGAATAAAGAAACTTTATTCAAAGTATTAAAACAAAGAGGAGTCGCACTTGCTACTGCATTATCTTTAACTGTAACACCAATTGCACTTTCTACAATTAATGTTAAAGATGTTGAAGCATCATCAAATAGTATTTACTATGATAATACATCAATAATGGACTATTTTGCTGGTATACAAAATTCTAATGTAGAAACTTATTTAAACAGCAGTTTATCTTCAACAAATTTAAAAAAAGTTTTAGGGTATTATGAAACTTTATACAGTTTTATAAAAAATGGAACTAATACATTAAACACTTATTATAATGATTTACAAAATTATGAACAATCTTATTTAAATAGTTTATTAAATAGATGGGGAAATGAAATATATAGTACTTATAAAAATACTAGTTATTTTAATTCAACATGTAGAAGTGTTTTAGGATTTGATCTTAATTACATGAGTACAGAAACGGGTTATGATGTTGATCATACTACTACTATGAAACATTATACTGAAACTTTAAGAAATAGTATTGATAATAGTTTAGTTAATAATTGTTCTCAAACAACTTTAAAAAATATTTTAAAGTATTATAAAAATTATATTAATTTTATAAAGGGAACAGTTAGAAATAATGGTTATAAATTTAATGAATTAACACTTACTGAACAAAAAGATATTTATAATTTAGCTTTAAACTTTACTTATGAAATAATGGAAAAGTATAATGGTTATTCATATTATGCTTCTAGTTGTATTAGTACAGTAGGGTGGACAGTAAATCCTAATAATTTTACTAGTGAATTAGCAGAATACGTTAACACTAACACTAATACTAACACTGATACTGTTTATCCAGATTATTATGGAAATTATAATAATTACTATAATGACAATTATTATAATGATAATTACGATAATAATTACTATAATGACAGTTATTACAATGACAGTTATTATAACGATCCATACTATCAAGATCCATATTATAATCAACCTAATTGGAATTATAATAATGGAATTGATCCTAATGAAAGTGCTAAATGGCATAGTATGTATGCTGATCCATCTATAGATACAAGAACATACAGTGAACCTGATTATATTCCTGAGTATGTAGATGAAAATAATAGTTACAATAATTATAATGAGTGGTATGATTATAATAATACTAATTCACAATATAATTTAGACGGATATACAGAAGATTACGTTCCTGGCTATATTTATAAATAGTTTAAATTGATGATTAAGGACATGATTTTAAAAAGTAATTAGATTAGAGAATTTGTGGTTGGTGAAAACAAATTAATCTTTTTAAAGTTACTACCTTATAGAGGATTTAATAAATCCCGGTAAATACCGTTATAAAAATTGAGAAAAATAAAGGATGGTACCGTGCTTATGCACTCCTTGGTATCATCCTTTTTGTTTTAAAAAAGAAAAATGGAGGAAGAATAATGATAAATATAAAAGAAAATGAAAAATTAAGTGTAATGAATCATAGTTGTGCTCATTTACTCGCTCAAGCAGTAAAACATTTATATCCTGAAGCAAAATTTTGGGTCGGACCAGTTATTGAAGAAGGTTTTTACTATGATATTGATTTAGGAGATGTTTCTTTAAATGAAACAGATTTAGAAAATATTGAAAAAGAAATGAAAAAAATTTCTAAAGATGGAAAAAGAATTTATAGAGAAGAGATTAGTAAAAGTGAAGCTTTAGAAAAATTTAAAGATGATCCTTATAAAATAGATTTAATTAATAGAATGGATGAAAATGAGACTGTCATTAGTTGTTATACTCAAGGAGATTTTACTGATCTTTGTCGTGGGCCTCATGTAGAAAGTGTAAAAGTATTAAAATATTTTAAGCTTTTAAAAGTAAGTGGTGCTTACTGGAAAGGTGATAAAAATAACAAAATGCTTCAAAGAATTTATGGTATATGTTTTGAAAATGCTGAGGATTTAGAAAAACATTTAAAAGAATTAGAAGAAGCGAAAGAAAGAGATCATCGTAAAATAGGTAAAGATTTGGATTTGTTTGTCTCTCATGATTTAGTAGGTAAAGGATTACCAATGTATTTACCAAATGGTTATATTGTTTGGGAAGAATTGGAAAATTATATTAAAGGAAAAGAGAGAAAATTAGGCTATCTTCATGTTATGACTCCTTGTGTTGGTAGTGTTGAACTTTATAAAACAAGTGGACATTGGGATCATTATAAAGAAAATATGTTTCCTAAAATGGAAGTTGAAGGAGAAGAATTTGTTTTACGTCCTATGAACTGTCCTCATCATATGATGATATATGCTAATAAATTACATTCTTATAAAGATTTACCTATAAGAATTGGTGAAATTGCTCATGATTTTCGATTTGAAGCAAGTGGAGCCTTAAAAGGAATTGAAAGAGGAAGACATTTCTGTCAAAATGATGCTCATTTATTTGTAACTCCAGAACAAATAAAAGATGAATTTAAAAATGTAGTTGATTTAATATTTGAAGTATATAAAGATTTTAATATAACTGATTATCATTGTGTTTTATCTTTAAGAGATCCTTTAGATAAAGAAAAATATCATCCTGATGATGAGATGTGGAATAAAGCAGAAAACGAATTAAGAGAAGTTTTAAATGAATTAAAAATTGATTATACAGAGCAGATAGGAGAAGCGGCTTTTTATGGCCCTAAGTTAGATGTTAATGTTAAACCTGCTGTTGGTGCTGAATATACTTTATCAACTTGTCAATTAGATTTTTGTCTACCTGCTAAATTTGATTTAAAATATGTAGATAAAGATGGGGAAAAGAAAACTCCAGTAGTATTACATAGAGCAATACTAGGTTCACTTGATAGATTTATGGCCTATATTTTAGAAGAAACAAAAGGAAATTTACCTCTTTGGCTTGCCCCAACTCAAGTTAATATAATTCCTGTCAATAACGAATATCATTTAGAATATGCTAATATATTAAAAGAAAAATTAGAAGAGGAAAATATTCGAGTTGAACTAGATGATAGAGATGAAAAACTTGGTTATAAAATGAGAGAAAGTCAAACAAGAAAAATTCCTCTTACTTTAGTCATTGGAGATAAAGAAAAAGAAAGTAATACTATAACTTATCGTAGACATGGTTCTAATGAATCAATAACAAAAGAAATAAGTGAGTTTATTAATGTAATAAACGATTCAATTAAATTGAAAAAAGATAATTTTTAGAAGCTTAGGCTTCTTTTTCTAT
>CANQNA010000144.1 GCA_947625005.1 uncultured Bacilli bacterium | reverse complement strand
TAAAACAAGCTTGGTATACAAATAAAGATAATCATATTATTAGAATTTCTACTCCTACAGAAAATACTTTATGGCAAGTCTTTTCAGTATATACTATTCCAGAAGAAGATTATTATATTACTACATCATTTAATAATGATTCAGAATATCAAAAATTTTTAAATACTATAAAGAATAGAAGTAGATATAATTTTAATACAAGTTTAACAACTAGTGATAAAATACTAACATTAAGTACTTGCTATTCAGATACAGAAAGAACTGTAGTACATGCTAAACTATTAAAAAGAGAAAGTAGATAAATAAAAAGACCAAATAATATTGAATATAATGTTATTTGGTCTTTTATTTAATTAATAATTAATTTTCAATTTTTTTGAAAGTTTTTACTCCTAAATATAAACTTGTAGTAATACTTAATAATTCTAAACCTAAATATCTTAAAATATTATCACTAGTTTCTGGGTTTGTTTCTGCTTTTTCGATTTGTTTATAAGTTGATTTTAAAATAGCTTTATCTACAACAGATGCATCTGTAGCAGGTTTACCATTTGCATCAACAAATCCTGTAAATTCATATCCTTCCTTTTTTTGAGCAAATTGATATAAATCCTCTAATTTAGTTGTTTCTAATACTTTATGATCTACTCCATCAATAGTAACTGTAATATAATATAAAGCTTTTATTGTAGTGTCTACATAAAGTGGATCATTTAATCCAATATCTTCCCCTGTTTTAACATTAATAAATTTAGCAAAAGACTTTTCATCTGTTTCAATTAACTTTTTAACTTGAGATGCATAACTTTTTTCTTTTAATTGATTAATTGTAATACCAGCTTGAACACTTGTAAAGGAATTACCAGTATTTTCAATTGTTATTTTTATGGTATCTTTTGCACCAATTGCTTTTATTGATATATTTGAATATAGTTTTTCATTTAAGTCTACAGATTTACCAGTTGCCATATTAATAAATGTAAGGTATTTTTCTCCAGAATCATCAATAACTGATTTTAATTTACTAGCAAAACCTTTTTCTTTTAGTTCATTTAAGGAAATTCCTGGATCTACTTGATAAGAAAAATCAGCTTTAGTTGATTCATCTACGATTCTTATTTTTATTTTATCTGCAGCACTTACATTTAAAGTCATAACAACTGAAACAACTGCAACTATAATTAAACACATTAGATTTTTTATATTTTTCATAAGTTTACTCCTTTCTTTTATAATAAATCAATAATATTTATTGATATTTTTAGTATAAACTTTTTTCGACAAAATATACTAAATAAAGGAAAAAGAGCAAAGAAAAAACTGCAAAAAATGCAGTTTAATTAATACTTATTAAGCACTAACTTTTTTTGTTGCTTTATATCCAACATATGAAACAGTAGCTAAACTTAATACTCCTAATGATACATAAATTAAAATGTTATCAGAAGTTTTAGGGTTTTTAGTTTTAGCTGCAGTTGTAGTAGCTTGTGCTGTTGTAGTTGCAGCAGCAGTTGTAGTTGTTGCAGTAGTTGTAGTTTTTTCAGCTTCTGCTTTTGCTACAGCTTCTTTATAAGTATCTTCATTCCATAATGGTTTGTCATCTTTAGATTGTAAAGTTACTCCAGCAGCAACAATGTTTACTGTAATAGTTTGAGTTTTTGTTTTAATAGCTTCAGATGCTGCGCTACCTTCATGAACATTAGCCCATGTAATTACTAAAGTTCTTGTTACTACACCATTAGTTTCTTTAACGGCTTTTTCCATTTCTTCTTTAGTTACATGGAACCACATTGTACCATCCCAAGAAGCGCTTAGAGTAGCTCCATCAACAGTAAATGATTGTACAGCTGCATTAGAAGCTTCACCATTACCCATAGAATACTTACCACCAACAGTAGTAACATTAAATAATGCAGGAGTAATTTCAATTCCTACCCAAGCTGCTTCCATGTTTCTACCAATTGAAGCATTAACAGGAACATATTTTAAAGAAGCTTCATTATAAGTAAAAGTATAAGTACTTCTATCTTCTGAGTGTTCTACATCTACATCAATTTTTCCGCCTTCAATTAAATCTCCTTTAGTTGCTGTAATGTCTTGAACAGTTCCTAATACGAAATCAGCTTTTGTTGGTGTTGATGCTTCTTCAGCAAATACACTTGGAATAAATAATGCTACAGCAGCAAATGCTAAAAGCATTCCTCCTAATTTTTTCATTGTATTTCTCCTTTCTTAATATTCGCAAAACATTCTAATTTTTTTTCGTTTTACAAGTTAATTATATTCAAATATTCAGTTTTTGTCAACCTACATATAACAATGATTTCATTTTTTAATAAAAATTTGACACTATATAGATTTAAGTAATAAAAAAACGGTTAACAAATTACTTGTCAACCGTTAAAGTTTAACAATAAAATTAGAATGTTTTTCTTTTAATTGTTAACTTTTTTATATGTTTTATATCCTGCAAATGCTATTACAGTCATACTTAATATTCCTAATGATACATAAGTTAAAACATTATCTAATGTTTTAGGATTTGTAACTTTTGCTGCAGTTGTTGTTACAACAGTAGTTGCAGCTGTAGTTGTAGGAACTTCTTTATCTTTATAAGTAGCTGTTAAAGTGATGTTTGCAGTAATTTTAGTATCTTCAGCAAATACTTTTCCGTCTTCATCAGTAAAGTTTACAAAAGTTTTTCCATCAATAGCGTTTTTAATACTATCTAAGTCTAAATCTTTTAATGTAAAATTTCTCTCAACGGCAAATTGTTCAGTTTTATCTCCATATTTGATAGTTACAATATACATTGTAACAGCATCAGATGAAGTATTGTGTGCAGTAACTTTGTCAACTTTATTACTTTCATAAAGAACTTTGTTATCTTTATCAGTTACAACAACTTTACCATCATTAACATAAATTTTTTCTTCACTGTTTTCAGTACTTTCAACATCAAATGTCGTAAGTCTATTGCCATCATTTTCTGCTACATAAATGACATTTTCATTTTCTGAAGATGTTATTTTTCCATCTAAAACTACTTTTGGTGTACTACCTTGAGCACTTGATCCAACAGATATTTCAATACCATTATTATCTGTTTCTCCGTTGTGTCCAAGAGTTAAATCTTTAACTTGAACAGTACCACCGTTAGCAAGAACTCCACCAAATTTACAATCTTCAATAGTAACTCCATTTAAAATAACTGTAGCTCCTTTAAATGATTGAACACCATATTTTGGACTCTTAGTTAATTTAACATTTACTAAAGTAAGTTTTGCTGCACTATTACTTGCTGTTAATAATGATTGATCTCCTGATAAATTTCCTTGACTATTCCAAGAATCACTTCCTTTAATTGTATGTCCATTACCATTAATAGTTACCTCTTTTGTAACTGCTACTGTTGATGATAATTCAACATCTCCTCCTAAAGTGATAGTTGTACAAGCGTTGTCTGTTGCATTTAAAGCTGCAGTAAGTCCTTGTTGATCTGTAATTCCATCACATGTTACTGTATCTGCTTTAGCCATACCTGGTACTAATAACATTGCAACTGCAATACCAAAACATAAAATTCCTTGTAATTTTTTCATATTTTGTTCTCCTTTCCTTTCTATTTGCAAAACATTTTTGTTTCACGCTCTTATTATAACTTAACG
>CANQNA010000143.1 GCA_947625005.1 uncultured Bacilli bacterium | reverse complement strand
TTGTAATTTGTTATTATTTTATAAACTTTTTTCTATAACTATTATTTATTGTTGCGTCAAATCCATCTGGTAAATATTCATGTGGTATATGTTCCTTATATTTAATATCCATAAAGTAATTACAAAATATCATTTCAACATATATTATTGTATTATTATCATCAGTAATGGCATATACAAATCCTTGATATGAATCAGCTTCCATTGCTAGCAATTTGTAATTAGTAAATCCTGTTACTCCATAATAACCAATATAATCTTGTATTCCATATTCACTTAATCTATTAACTTCTTCTTCATATTCAGTTTCAGTATAATCTACTACTAAATAAGATAAATATTGATTATCCCATGCATCTAAATAAACCATTTTGAAATCTTTAACCTTTAATTCATTAATTGATTTTGGAAATATTTCTTCTGACATTCCCCATTTGTCTTTATATTTATTATTTGCATTAACTCCTATAACTTCCTGATATTTGTTTGTATCAATTATTACTTCTTCTTTATTGAATCCTCCCATAAATATAAATATACAATTAAAAGTAGCTATTAAAATCATTGCTATTATTCCAATTATAATTGCAATATATTTAAACATATTTTTTTGTTTTTTCATTTTATAATATTCTTTTAGAATCAAATCTAGGTTTTCAATACTATGTGTTTGAATTTCATTTTTTTCTATTTTTTCACCACTTAAAAATTCATTAACATCAATATCTAATGTATTACATAACTCTTTTAAGATTGAATAGTCTGGCATATTTCTTCCGTTTTCCCAATTTCCAATAGTACGATCTGATACTTCTAATTTTTCTGCTAATTCCTGTTGTGTCATTCCTTTTTCTTTTCTACAACTAGCAATAAATCTTCCAATACTCTCTTGATTCATATTTTTACTCCTTTCACACCAACATTTTAAAATTTCACAGTTGATTTTAACAGGAAAAGTATCAAGGGTAAATAATTTATTAGTAAAATTACTATTTATCTTACTAATTATTATACCATGAAAAAAGCAAATCACATATGTTGCCAAGATATACGCATATCTACATTTCTTAATACAAGAAATGTCTACTACTTTCTATAATTGATATGAAGTCCTATATCTTCTTGATCGATATAATTAGATTTGTCTTTCTTTCCACCTAAATACCCATAGGCACTATTAAAAGTATTCCCGCTATTACAATACGGACAATTAGCTTTTCTCATCTAATTCCTCCAAATCAATCGAGTTTTTAAACACAAAAGCTTTTAATTCTCGTTTTTCGACATGTGTCTTTCATCGGAGTTATTATGGGAGAGTTTTTAGTAAGTAAAGAAGGAATTGGATATTTAATTTTATATGGAACACAGGTATTTAATTTAAATTTAGTAATGACTGGAGTATTTATATTAATTATTTTATCTTTTGTTTTTTATAAATCTATTACTATTATTGAAAATAAATTAAAAAATAAATAAGATTAATTTTTCTTATTTATTTTTTTAAATTCTTTTTCCATATATTTTCCTAAATTATGATCTACACAATAAACATAACAACCTTTAATACCTCTAGACATTAAAATTTTATAAGTATTTCTAATTAAAGTATCTGCTTCCATTAAAGTATCTTCTTTATTTTCTTTTAATTTTTTATTAATCCCCGAAAATGATCTATCTGTTGTAGCCCTTTTAGTATAATCTGTTATTATTTTGTTATTTGATAGTCGCATATCTTCTCCAATAATAACGCCAACATAATCTAATTTTATACCCTGAACTACATGTACACTTCCTATTTCATTAATTGATTCAGGTACTAAATTCCAATTCTTTGAATGTATTACATTCCAACTCATAGAAAAATTAAATTCAGGAATTTCTATATCAGTAACATTAGAATTATTTCTACCATTTCTGTTCCAATTCCAACAATAACCAGCGACTAAGCGAGAATTATGATTTTCATTATTTTTTTTAATAATTTCTTCTCTTAAAGTATTAGGATTATAAAATACTTTAAAATCATAATCAATATTGATGTTTTTTGGAAGATATTCATTATATAAAAGATAATTTAACCAAGATAAATAATTAAAATTTAATAATAAAGGATAATTTAAATTTATTTTGGTAAAATCAGCATTTAATGTTTGGGAATATTTTTTTATTTCATCAATCGTACCAATTTCTTTAAAACTTGTTTTTTGAAATTCATCTACAAAAAATATTGTAAAATAAGAAGCTTCTATAATTTCTTTTATTTGATTTTCTCCTAAATTTTGAAATATTCCAGATTTTGCTTGTAATCTTTGAGCATCATCAACTATTAAACAATCATAAGTATTTTCTTCTACTTCTATAAAAGCACTAGAACTCACTAATAAATTTTTTAAATATTTATTTTTATATTTATCTTTAATCATATTATAAAATTGATTTCGAGAATCTAGTCTATTAGAAACAAAAGTTGCTTTATAATTTTTTTCAATAAATTTTATTAAAAGATTTGCCGCTATAGTAGTCTTACCAGTTCCAGTTGAAGCATTTACAATTAAAACTTGTTTTTTCTTTGCTTTAACTGCTTTATCAGCTAGAGAAATTGCATAGTTAAAAACATTTTTTTGCTCTTCATTTAAATTAACAAATTCAAGATACTCTGACTGTTCTGGATTAGATAATTCATAATTGTTAATACCTTCTATCTCTGTGGCATACTTAGAAACATAAGTTCCTAAATAAGCAAGACCATCACTTATAGTATCAACAAATACTATATCTTTTCCTGTTTTTTCTTTATATTCCTTTGTTAATAAATCTTGATTATTTAAATAAGTTTTATCTCTTGTAACAAAACAAATATCAAAATTAGATTCATGAATTAAAGTTTCCCAAATATATTCATCACAAATAGTATGAAAACCATTTTTATCACTGCGAGGAATACCACCTAAATTATTTCTTTTTAAAGCTTTTTGATAATATAAGTCATTATGTTTATATATAATAGTCTTTTTATTATTTAAGATAGTTAAAAAAGTATTATTTACAGAATCAGTTTCTAATGAATTTATTATATTAGAAATATTATCTTCAAACTGAGAAATATCTTTTTTTATTTCATTTATTCTTTGAGAATTATTAGAATTTATTTCTTTAATTAAATTTTCGTAAATACCAATAGGTTCAATATTAAAACTCTTAGTATTGATTCTACTATTTAATTCATGAATTTTATCTTTTACAGATTGTAATTCTTTAATTCTATTTCTTTCAAATTCATCTATTACCTGCTCGGTTATCAAAATATTTTTACATTGAGCAAGTTTATTAAGAACTTCTATATTCTCTTCTTTATATCTATAAAAATCTAAATATTTATTAGTATCGATAAATAGTTTTATCATAACTTCACTTCCAGCCCATTTAAGTTATTTGTATTATAACATATTTTAAAAAAAGTTTTATATTGGTTTTATTAAAATAACAAGCTATAATATAAGTGGTGATGGAAATGCAACAAAATATTGATATGTTAAAACATGAAAACTATCTAAGTAAATATGCAACTTTTAATAAAGATGCGATTAGATTAGAAACAATTGATAAAGATATTAGAGGAGAATACTTTAGAGATATTGATAGAATAATTCATAGTCTAAGTTATACAAGATATATAGATAAAACTCAAGTATTTAGTATTAATA
>CANQNA010000142.1 GCA_947625005.1 uncultured Bacilli bacterium | reverse complement strand
TTCGAACCCACGGGCCGCGATACGCGACTACTACAGTTCCAGTGTAGCTCGTTATGACCACTTCGATACCACTCCATTTGCCATTATTCATTATACACTATTTTACCAAAAAATACAAGACAGATTTATCATTCCATTTTATCTCGAAATGGAGTAAAAGCTCCTGGTATAGGATATTTTTCAAAAATTTCTTCTTTTTTTACCCAGTAAAATTCTTGATTTTTCTTCTTTACTTGAATTCGATAACCTATCATCTCCCATTCTATATGAGAAAAAATATGATGATGAATTCCTATTTTTTCTATTTTGTTAGCGGTTAAACTCCACTTTTGTAAAATGTTCTTTATTTCTTTTTCATTTATTTTGCCATCTACATTAGGAAATTCATATAGATTGGCCAATAAGCCTGTACTTTTTCTTTTTTGAATAGCTATTTTATTTTCAAATTCTAATAAAAAAACGGTCTTTTCTTCTTTTTTTCTTTTTATTTTTTGATCACGTACTGGAATTATATTTGTTAGATTTTCTTTTTTGGCTATACAGTTTTCTTTTAAAGGACATTTTTCACAAAGGGGTTCTCCATTTGGCAAGCAAATTAACTCACCTAATTCCATTAATCCTTCATTAAAATCTCCTGCTTGTTTCGGCATAATTTCTTTTAATTTTTGAGTAATTTCTTTTTTCGTATTATTGGCTAACACATCTTTTTTACTTCCTATCAATCTACTTACTACACGAAGGACATTTCCATCTACTGCTGGAACTTGTTCATCATAGGCAATCGAACTAATTGCTCCTGCTGTATATTCTCCAATTCCTGGCAATTGTATTAATTCTTCATAATTTTGAGGCATTTCCCCCTTGTATTTTTCTTCTATCATTTGAGCTGCTTTTTTTAAGTTTCTAGCACGGTTATAATAACCTAAGCCTTCCCATAATTTTAATAATTTTTCTTCTTCTACTTGTGCTAAATCTTGGATAGTTGGCAATTCTTTCAAAAACCTTTCATAATAGGATTTTACTGCTTCTATTCTCGTTTGTTGTAACATAATTTCCGAAATCCATATATGATAAGGATTTTTTCCTTCTCGCCAAGGCAATTTCCTTTTATTTTCTTGATACCATGTAACGATCGGTTTTGTCATTTTTTTCATTAATTCTATTTCTTCCATCTTAATTCATTTCCCCATATTGGTATTTTTCTGTTAACGATTAATCTTACTAATGTTTTTAAAGTATGATTAAGAGATAGAAACTCTTCCTTTTCATTATCTCAAAGTATTTCATCTAAGTCAAAACATCAACAACTTTTTCTTCCTAATATTTCTATTTTTCTTATTTTCATCCATTGCAAAAATACCACAAAAAAACTACCTCGTCAAGAATTGATTTACCTATTATTTATAAAGTAATGAAAAAATCGCAATTTGAAATAAATAAAAAATATATGTTTTAAAACCATTGTAAAAGTGTCCTAAAAATTCTTTCATTTATCCTATTATCATCCCCCAAAACCTACTCTTCTTACTTCTTTTTCTTTAAATATAATTGTTTTAATTGCTTTTTCTATATCAATTTTAGTTATATAATTTATTGCCTTACTATTTGTTTGTATAATTCTATCTGCTTGTTCAAACTTCACTTTTTCAAATAAATTTCTAACATATCTTCCGTTTCCAAAATTTTCTTCTTTTTTGGCTCTTCTAAAATTTTCGATTAAAATTTCTTGGCAAGTTTTTGATAGTTTATATTTTTCTTTTTGACACATTCCTTTAAATATTTCTAATAATTCTTTTTCATTATAATCAGGAAAATTAATGGTAAATTGTATTCTACTTTCAAATCCAGGATTAAGTTCTATTAAATTTTTCATTTCTTCTGTATAACCTGCCAGTATAATACATATTTCATTTCTATGATCTTCCATCTCTTTGATTAATGTAGCAATGGCCTCATCTTCAAAACTTCCTCTTTTATCTGTGACTAAACTATAAGCTTCATCAATAAATAATACTCCTCCCATTGCCTTTTCTACTGTTTCATGAACTTTTGGAGCAGTCCATCCAACAAATTTGTCAACTAAATCTCTACCATGAATTTCTACAAATTCACCATTTCCCTCTAAAATATTTTCTTCTTCAAATATTTTTCCAATCGTTCTTGCAATACTTGTTTTTCCTGTACCTGGATTTCCCGTAAAACACATATGTAAAGATGGCATTTGTCCTCTTTTTTTATTTAATTTTACGTAATTAAGAATTTTGTCCATTTGCCCTTTTATTTCATCCAAACCAATCAAATCGTTTAATTCTTCTTTTGAATTTTTTTCTCGTTTGCTATTATTTTCCCTTTCATTTTTTCTTTTTACTGTATTTTTTGAATAAAATTCTTTGTTTTTCATAAACATCTTTTTATCGATAGAAGTTAAATTTTTACTTTTGCATTCTATGATTAATTTTATCATCATGTTTTTTAATGTCCAAAAAGGTACATCTGCATATTCGTTTAAATCTTGTTTTTTGTATTTTATTCCATACTCATCCAACTTATTTTTACAATACATTATTTTATCATCTAAAGAAATTTTGTCTATTGTCATTCTAAAAGAAGCCAATTCCCCAAGTTCTCCATCTGTTTCTCCTTCACAAAAATTAGTATCTTCAAATATAAAAACTTTATTTTTAAATTGATTCATAATTTTTTTTAAATTATCCCATTCATCATCATAATTAATTCTTAATTTTTTTTCATTTATTACTATAAGGGATTCTTCAATTCCTGAAATTTTATCAAAAGGACAATCTCTTCTACTATTTATAATTCTGTCCAAATAGCATATTTTTTCATTTTCAATAATATGATACTTCATAAAAATTTTAGCACATACTTTTAATAAACCTTTTAATAAATTATAAGATGAGTTATTTCTTACAATGATGTTGTAATTTCCAAAATCTAATTCATTATTCTGTTTTAGTTTAATATAAAGTATGATATCTCTTAATACTTCTTTGTTTTTTACAACTCCACATAAATTATCTAATTCTTTCAATATTTTTTCATCTTCTGCATCTAATTGGTAATTACTTATCATAATCCTTTGTTCTCCCTTCTAAAAAACTCATTATTTATGTATTTATTATACATTTTCATAATGAGTTTTTAAATCTATATGGTCACATAATGCTAATAGTGCAATATACATTCGGCTTGTCCCCATTTTTTTATTGACTATTATGATTATGTTTGACCTCTTTTTTATTAATTGGTATTAATTCTATTTTTTTGATTTTGTCTTCTCTATACTGTATTCGGTTATTTTTTTACTTCATACTTTTTTAAAAAAATATCATATATTTTTTTTGCCATTCTAAAATCGCCATCACTAAAAAACTTTTTTATACTCGTGATTGAATCATCAAATATCTTACATTCTATAATTTCAATATTTTCATTTGAAATCTCTTTTAAAATATTCTCAGCATTTTCGATTCGTTTTTTTCCGTTCAAAGGGCATCGGTTTGGCTATTAGGCAAGAGGTATGAATATTTAGTTCTTGCGCAATTTTTATAAAGGTTTTTATTGCTCCGCTTCCTGTTCCGCCTCCCAATACAGTTGTTAATATTAATTGATCCGTTCCTTTCAGTTCTTTTGAAATCTCATCATACTTATAATAGGCCGATAATTCTCCTAAGATTGGTTCTCCGTTACAACCTACGCAACACA
>CANQNA010000141.1 GCA_947625005.1 uncultured Bacilli bacterium | reverse complement strand
TATAGATTTGGAAGATATAAAAAATAATTCAATCATAATTTTTAAATATACAGCAACACTTTAGGCGAATTGAGGTATTACTTTTAAACCAAGACAAGCGGGTGTTAATTCTATTAATATCAAAAAGATAGTAAAAATTGGAATGAATGCTATAAAAGACTTTAAAGCATTTAAGAAGGATATGAATCATGATGAAGAAATATAAAAATGTAATTTTATACATAGTATTTGGAATAGCCACAACGTTAACAAATGTTATTGCCTATGCATTGTGTACTCAGTTACTTCATCTTGATGTTATTCTTAGTACTTGCATTTCTTGGTTTATTGCAGTTCTCTTTGCATATGTAACAAATAAAAAATGGGTTTTTGAAAGTGATGCTTATAAAAAGAAAGATATATTAAAAGAAATTAGTTCCTTTTTTGCTTGTAGATTACTAACGGGTTTATTAGATGTGTTTATTATGTATGTTTTTGTTGAAAGACTTCATTTTAATGATATGATCATTAAAATTTTATCAAATTTTTTAGTGATTGTTATAAATTATATAGCTAGTAAATTAATTATTTTTAATAAAGAGAAAAAAGAAAAGTATGATTGGAAAGAAATTTTAGCTATATGTTTTATTTTTGGAATGGCTTTATTATTTTCTATGAATAGCCCTTTAAATATATTTAAGCAAGGTGTTTCAGGTACAGATTCAAGCGTTTTTAGATTAGCAGGACTTATGATGTTTAAAGGATACACTCCTTATTTAGATTTCTTTGATCATAAAGGACCAATTATATATATAATTAACTATCTTGGATATATTATAGATGAGCAAAGTGGCATATGGTTTGTAGAACTTGGATTTTTATTCTTTAGTTTTTTATGTATATATAAAATTGCTAGAATGCAAGTAAATAGTATTCCAGCATTATTCGTGTTATTTTTTTCAATAATTAATTTATTTAAATATTTTGAACAAGGAAATTTGGTAGAAGAATATGCAATGCTATTTATACTTATTTCTTTATATATATTTGCAGAATATTTTTTAACAAATAATACTTCTAAATTCAAGATAGGCGTATGTGGGGCATGTTTTGGAAGCGTATGCCTACTTAGAATAAATATGATTCCTTGTTGGATTGTTTTTTGTGTAGCAATTCTCTTGAAATGTATATATGAAAAAGAATATAAAAAAATATTTAGTTATTTAACTTATTTTTTACTAGGATGTATGATTATAGTTATTCCAATATTTGTTTGGTTAATAAGTAAAGGTGCATTTGGTGCATTTATAGAAGATTATTTCATTTTTAACATGAAATATATTTCAACAAGTACTGAAGATAAATGGAATACATTATTTTTCTTTCTTAATGATTTAATGATAATATTAGTGATTGCTATCACTTGTTTAGCAGTTGTAAAAGAAAAAAAGAAAGTGCTTTATCTTTCTAATTTATGTTTTATAATATTGACATTAATTATGATGTCATTATCTGGGCAGACTTACAGACATTATGGCATGATATTGATTCCTACTTTTATCTTTCCAATTGCATATGCTTTTAAAATATTATTTAATAAAAAAGAAAATGAAGTTTCTTTCCTAATAGTTATATATTTAATGTCTAATATTGTGTTACCTTCTTGGATCTCTTTAATTCAAAATACTGGGATAATTTTAAAATATTCAAGTAATAAGCAATCGTATTTATCAAATGAAATATTAGAAATAAAAAATATTATTGAAACAAATTCTAATGAATCAGATACAATAACTGTATTTGGAAATAGGGACTATATTTATATTATTTCTCATAGAATGCCTACTTCAAAATATTCGTATCAATTACCTATTGGTAGAGTTAATCCAAAAATTATGGAAGAATATTTTGAAGAATTAAATAAAAATAATCCTCAAATAGTGGTTACTGAACAAGGCTTAAAGGACGAAACCCTTCAAAAATTTATAATGACAAATCATTATGAACAAATTATTTGTCAAAATGAGAATGTTTTGATTTATAAGAAGATTTAGATTCGTGGTTACATTTGAAGAAAATATCTTTTTAAAATTCTAACTTAAAACGTGAATTTATATTTGAGTTTAGCTGAAAAAAACTTGACATGAACAAAGATGAAAATTTGAAAAACTTTTTTATCTTTTTTATTGAAAATAAGGAAAACCATCCGTTTGTTTGGTATAATAACAAAAAATCAAAATCATACTAAGCACAAAATATGGAGTTTTTTCTCCTATGAATAATTTTAAAATGAATATTAAAATGAAAAAAGTATCAAATGGATTTAATAAAAAGTAATTAAAATTTGTTTTAAATATGCAATATAAAAGAAGAAGACTATATGTGGAAAATAAAAACGTGGTTATATCATAGAAAAATTATGTGATAATTTAGTTCGGATATATTTAGAAGAAAAAGAACAATATGGAATATAATTATATATTGTCTAATTATATATTGTAGATTTTATGTATACAATTTGTTATAATACAAATGTAATTAAATGAAAAGCGGAGAGGCTGGAGTATATGAAACAAAGAATTAAATATATGGATGTAGCTAAAGGAATTGCTATAATTTTAATGGTGGCTGGGCATTGTGATAATATTGGCAAAATTGCTCGTTTTGTGAATCTTTTTCATATGGCTTTATTTGCTTTTGTTAGTGGTTTCTTTTGTAAAGCAAATCTTAAAAATTTTAAAGATTTAGTAGTTTATTTAAAAAGAAAAATAGTACCATTATATACTTTTTATTTGAAATTTGAATTATTATTTTATTTGTTAACTAATGTTTTTTTTGATATAGGATTTTTAAGTTCTAGTATTTCATATGGTGATAAAATTATTTTTCCTATATCATCGTCTCCACAATTTATTATATCAATTATAAAAATTCTTTTTTTAATGGGAAGAGAACCATTCTGTGGAGCGTTTTGGTTTATTATTTCATTAATTTTTATTAATATAATATATAGTATCATTAATTATATTTCGAATAAGCAACCAATATTTCAATCCAAAAAAATAGAATTGATTTTAGTGTTATTTACATTTTCATGTGGATGTTTAATGAATAAATTGGGACTTAATATCCAGAGATTTTCACCATCATTAACTCTTTTATTACCTTATTATATAGGACATTTAGTTGGTCAAAAACAATTAAAAGTTTCTTTTAATAATAGATTCTTTTTTGTATTATCATTATCAAATTTATTTTATTTATCTAATAAAGGAAGTATTGCAATGAATACTAATAGTTTTACTAGTGTAATTTTTTTGATATTAAATATGATTTATGGAATATATGTAGTAATGTTTATTTCAAAAAAAATTGTTAAATATTTTCCTAATATTTCAAAAAAAATGCAATTTATTGGTCAAAATACTATGGCAATTATGGGTTGGCATTTTGTTGCATTTAAAATTGTTACAATAATTCAAGTAGCATTTGGCATTATTAATTACAGTGATTTAGCATTTTTAGGTGCGGTTCATTCAAATTATAATAGTATATGGTATTATTTATATATATTAGTGGGAGTAATTGTTCCTGTAGTAATTCATAATTTTGTTAAAGAAAAATTAAAAATTCATGTTTACTAATTATATAATTTAATCAAATGCAGTGTGTAAATTGTTACTACTCAGCCATAATGCAAAAAAATGTACAAAAAAATAAAAAAAGAGTTATAATATAAATGCGAGGTGGACTA
>CANQNA010000140.1 GCA_947625005.1 uncultured Bacilli bacterium | reverse complement strand
CTTGTAAATATTAAGAGAGTAGGTTAACAAATGAAAAAATTAAAAGATTTAATGCAAGAATTAGGTATATCTAAGGTTAGACTTGCTAAATATTTAGGGGTTTCTAGACAAATGGTGTATAATTATTTAGAAATTGATGATGTTACAAAATGGCCAAAAGAAAAGAAAATTTTGTTATTAAAACTTTTAGATATTAAAGATGGTGATGAAAAGTCTATTGGTAAAATTGAAGTAACAACTGATTATATGATGAGTGTTGAAGAACGCCTAAATCAAACGGGAAGAGGGGAGAATGGTAAAGGAAATTATTTGGAAATTAAAACTCTTGATAAAGAATCTCAAACCTTACTTACCAATATTGTTAATATAATAAAAGAAAAATTTTTAGATGATAAAAAATCTAAAGAAAACTTTTATGTATTTACATATTTATATCATATGTTACAATCAATGGATAATGTTCCCGAAATAAAATATATTTTTGGTTATATGTCTAAAACAACTGGTTTTACTAAAGTCGATGAATATAAATTTAATGAAGATCGTCAATTTATTTTTGAAGGAATTTTATATACTGCTTTAAATTTATATAATAATGGTGGAGCTTCAAGAAGTAGACTAGCTGATTCACATCGTCGTTGGGAACAAGAAATTGATAAGAAAAATGAAGAAAAACTTGGTCGTACTCAACAATTAAATACTTTAAAAGTACAAGCTTTAAAAGAATTAGGATATAGTAAAATTACAACTGATAATGCTACTGAAGTAATGGAAAAAATGGCTGAGATTGAATCTCGTAAAGTTTAATATACTTTACATGTACTTTACACAGAAAAATATTGGTAGAGAAGAGTAGGGATTCCCCTACTTTTTTAATTAATAATTTATGTCAATTAATTTAAGAATATTTAAGATTATATATATGGTTTTAATTAAAAATTTGATAATTAAAAAAATTGCAGGAAAACATCATAAGAATATTTATTAATATATTAATTTTAAATTATTTAAATAACTGCTTGGATCCAAATTATATTTTTTTTTTAAATTAAAGATTGTATTTAAGTGATTAATAATATTTCAATGCAAAATATGAAATATATAAAATTGTCATCAAGTGAATATTTATTCGTCTTACAAAGTTTCGATGCAAATTATGAATTTAATAAAAATGTATCTAAATGATTGGGATTATTTATACAAGATAATTTCGATGCAAAATAAGAAAAGTTATAGTTAAGTAATAAGTTATTTATGTTTAGATAGTTATAGTTTTTCAAAAGTTTAATTGCTACTTTTTATATAATTACATATATTGCATAATATATCTTATGTTAACTAACAATTATTCTATGAAATTTTATGCTGAGATTTTAGAATACTCTATTCTCTTATTATTCTCTTATTTTTACCTAAGTTATTGTTTTTAAATTGAAGAAATTTATATTTAAATATCTTTTATTTGGTTATTGTGATATTTTTGCTTTATGGAAAATTGTCATATATCTTTTATATTTAATATATAATGAATATTTTAATGATATTTTTTAATATTTCATTATTTTAGTGAAAAAAATCCCCCATTTTTTAATCATAATACAAATTGATTAAATAATAGAAAAACTATTCCAATACCGATACCAATATAAATCCATTCATCTTCGTGATATTTTTTAGCTTTAGGAAATAAATCATGTATTGATAAAGTTATCATTAATCCTGCAACAAATAATAGAATGAAACCAATCATTGTGTCAGTTATATATTTACTTAAAAAAATAAATGCTAATAGTGCTCCTAATGGTTCAGCAAGTCCTGATAAAAAAGTCATTTTAATAGCCTTTTTTTTACTTCCTGTTGAATAATAAATTGGGACTGATATACTTATGCCTTCTGGAATGTTATGAAGCATTATAGCAAAACTAAGCTTTAATCCCAAAGCAATATTTTGATAAGAACTTAAAAAAGTTACAATTCCTTCTGGTAAATTATGGAGCATTAAAGCGATCATTGATAAAACCCCTACTCTATATAAATCATCTTGTTTATTTGTAATTTTTTTATTAATAAAATAAATGATAATTATTCCTAAAGTAAATGCTAGTAAAGAAAAAAAGGTTCCCCATACTAATTTATATTCGGTAAGTATTGAAAAAGTTGCTTCTGGTACTAATTCTAAAACTGATATCCCTATCATTATTGTTAATGAAAAAGATAAGGCAAAAACAATAAATTTGTTAATATTTTCTCTTTGCCATTTATGAAATATTACTAAAGATCCTAAAACTGTTGAAAGTCCAGCAATAGAAGAAACTACTAAAGGAATAATAATGTTCATAATCTTCACCATTAAACTATATGATATTTTTATGGTTTTAATTCATTTTCTTCTTTTAAATATTCATCTTCTGAAATTATACCCAGTCTTAATAAATCTTTTTTAGTTAAAGAATAAATTCGATTTCCATCAAATTGTTTCATTACTCCTGGTAATCCTTCTATTTTATATATTATACCGATTTCTTCATCATCAAAAGGACTCATTTTAATTTTAGCTATTTTTTGATATTTTAAAACTTTGTTATCTTCAATCTCTTGATCAATTTTTTTATCAATATCCATACTTGCATCAGCATTACTTATAAAAAATGAATATTGATAATCAAATACTTCACTTGGTAATAAATAATTTTCCGCTAAAAAAAGTTTCTGTTTTAAATCTTGACGATAAAAATCAATAAATTCTAATAAGAAATTTCTAAACTCGTAATATGATTTTAACTTTTTAATAATAAAAGATAATAATATACTATAATTACGATCTTCATTTTTAATATCATCCTTAATCTTTTTATTAACAAAAGAATTGTCATTAATCATATGATCTTTTAAGTTATTATTACTTAATATTTCTTCAACCATATTAACTATTAAAGACTTAAAAGTCATATCTTCATCTAATAATTTAATTTTTTCTTTTTTAGTAACTTTTTCTAAACGATTTAACATTATTTTTTTAATTTTTATTAATCTATTTTCATTAATATTTGGATTATATTGAAATATAGGATTATATAAACTAACATTATAATAATCTTTTTCTTTATTTAAAGTGATTTTTGCAATTATAATATTTTTATTTATAAGATTGATATTATGCTTTTCTAATATTTCTTTAATAAAATCTTCTTTATTATACATAATAGTTTTCAAATCAATTTCTGATATATCACTATATATTTTATTATCAATAAATCTTAAATAATTATTATCATCATATAATAAATAATATTTAGTATTCATTATGAATCACCTTTTCATTGTAATTTTATCAAATATACCAAACATTGGCAACTAATTTAAAGTATGCTTTATTTAAAGTTATCCATAATAAAAGTGGGAGGTAAATTATAATGAAAAAGAACAATAATGAAAAACAAAATCGTTCTAACAACAATTCTAGAAGAAATCAAGAACAACGTTCTAATTCAAGTAGAAGAGAAGAACAAAAAAACAACAACGAAAGAAATAATAGAAGAGATTGTTAGTTAATATAAGAAGAAACGATTTATTTTGTTTCTTCTTATTTTTTAAAATCTTGGATGAGCTTTTGAGTATTCACTCTTTAATTTTTCATTGGTTATATGAGTATACATTTGAGTTGTTGTAATGTCACTGTGGCCCAAAAGTTCTTGAATAACTCTTAAATCTGCCCCATTAGAAAGTAAATGAGTAGCAAAAGAGTGTCTTAGGGTATGAGG
>CANQNA010000139.1 GCA_947625005.1 uncultured Bacilli bacterium | reverse complement strand
CAAGTCCATCAAATAATTTTTCCGCAGAACTTAAATAATTTTTCGTCATTGACCATATTTGTTGTAAGTAAGAAACCGTATCCGTAAGTGTTTCATAACGATATCCTATTAAATCTAAAGATGTTGCTAAATCACTATCTGCTTTAGCAATTTTTTCTCTCGTTTTAATATAGGTATTCATTTGATTAATACGAGAATCAATTAAGTTAACAGTCTTTCGATAGCCATCAATTTTATCAGAAAATTTAACAATATCTTTACCTTTAACTTTAGAACTTTCTTTTACCTCATCTATTTTTTCCCAAATAATACGATGAATATTTAAATAACGATGCAATTGAGCTTTAAATTCTCTAATAAATATCTGTTCTTGAATATAACGTTCTACTTGATGAGCATCACTTTTTTTATGATTTATAAAATAATATTTATTTCCTCTCCATAAAGTATAAGAATCATTTGAATATTCAAAATATTTTTCTTTTTCTGTTTTTTCTAATAAAAGTTCCATATTCTTTTTTGTCTCATTATTTAAAACAATAAAATAAGGATAAACCGTTTCAATATTAGCTAGTTCTTTAGGAATCGGTGCCCCTAAACTAAATAAATAACTAATTGCTGGAGACAATTGATTTTCATAATAATTTTGTAATCTTTCAATATCTTGGAATAAAGAAAATTCATTGACATTACTATCATTTAAAATCATCAAACCATCTTCAAATATTTTAATCTTTACTTTATTATTTGTTTGAATAAGAATGTACTCTAATCCATCAATTCCATACTCTACACTATATAAATCTAAATTTTCATGTAGTTTTGCTAACTTTTTCTTGTCTAAATTAAGTTCACTAGTCCCATATCTAACAAAATCATAAATTTCACTTAATTGTAACGTAGTTCTTTGAAATCAACCACCTATATAAATATTTTCTATTCTCATAATATTACCCCTTTTACTTCTAAATTATTTTTTGAAAAAATGTAGCATCGAATGGTTCAAAACCAAATTTTTTATAACATGTATGAGCAGGAATACGAAAATTGGCTGACCACAATTTTATGCTAATACAATTCCTTTCTTGGCAAATTTTTTGGACTCTTTCTAACATTTTAGTCCCAATATTATTTCTTCTTAGATCAGGTTTTACACAAACATGATTTAATATAGCATAAGTTTGCATCCCCTCAAACATAGTCGGTACAATAGTTATTTTAGTATGAGCAACAACATCATTATTACATTCACCTATTAAATAAATCTGATTGTTATCATTTTTAGTTAAATTAAAAACCAATTTAGCTGTTTCAACATTTGTATTTTCCTCAAAACATTCATTACAAAGTTTAACAATTTTATCTACATCATCTTTAGTAGCAATTCTAAAATTTACTTCCATATTTACTCCTTCGCTATTTTAAATATAATTTAAACTATTTTAACTGTCAATTAAAATTTAAAAGCAATGTAAAGTAAGAAGTCAATAAAAAATCCTCTATGTAAAGGATTTTTTCTATTTAATAGTTTCTAAAACTTCTTTAATTAAATTATAAGTATCATCTGTCATTTCTTTAGTTAATTCCATATAACCGTCTGTTTGTTTAGAACTTATTCCGGTCGTTAATTTCTTTGGAGTACCATCAACAACACTTATTATATTTGGAGCATATATTCTTTTTTCTTTTGCCTCAACATTATTACCTTTATCATCTGTTAAAGAATAATCAGCTAATACATTATCAAAGGCTTTTAATAAATCATAATATCCTTGACTACCTTCTTTTGTTGTTTTAACTTTACCTTTTTTATCTACTTCTAAAGTATCACGAATATCTAAAACATCAACATAATAAATTTGTTTTATTTTTAAATCTTTAGCAACGTCAATAAGTGTTGGTAAAACACTACGACACCATGGACATGATTTAAAACCAAAATAAACAATAAAAGTTTCTTTATCATTTATCTTATTTATTATATCTTCTGGAGTAGCATAGACAAATGGATTATTTTTGGCTATTTTAATTGAACGATAATTTTTACCATTTAAATTTGACTCTCCATTCAATTTTTCATATTCTTCCTTAAATCTTAAAGAATCTTCAGTACCTTTATTATTAAAATAATAAACTAATAAAGAACTTAGAACAATTATAATAATTATTAATGCTCCTATTATCCAATACTTTTTCTTCATATCATCCCTCCAATTAAATTATAACTTTTTTTAATTTTTAAGCTATATTTTATAAGTTGAATCTTCTCAACAAATGGTTGAATTAATTACAATTTTCTTCCAATTCCAGAGGTATTTTATAATAAGTTATTATCCCTTGTTCATTTTCTGCTTCTATTTCTAAATGCAATCTATTTTTTTTATACATTTGACAACTCTTAGAATAATGTTCCACTTGAAAGTTAACGCCTTTTAAAAATTTTTCAAGAAGCATATTCTTAGAAGTAATACTATCTATTTTAGTTTTAGTTTCACCATCATTTTCATATAAAGTACATTCAATTTTTTTATATAAAGTCTTATCTTCTTCTCCACAATAAGTTATATTAGAAATATAAATAGAAGTTTTATTATCACTATAAGCAATTGTTCCATATAAATTAAAATCTTTACAAGTTGTAGTAAGTGGCTTTAATTCAAAATCATTTTTATTTGGAGTTTTGTATATTAAGAAAAATATTGCTCCCATTAAGATAATGGAAAGAGAAATAATAATAATTAATCTTTTTTTTGTTCTCTTTCGTCCAATCAATAAATTATTTATATCTACATTATAATCTTTACATATTTGTTTTAAAATAGAAATATCAGGTAAATTCTTGCCATTTTCCCACTTAGAAACAGCTTGATATGTTACATGATATTTTTCTCCAAATTTTTCTTGACTTAATTTATTTTTTATTCTTATATCTTTAATTAATTTACCTATTTTTTCTTGATCCATATTCCACCAACTAACACTTAATATTATAACAAAGTTTTAAAAAAATAACACTTTAAAGTATTATTTTTGATAATAAACTGGTTTTATAATCTTGGTTAATCTTTTAGTTGCTTCCTCTACTGTACAATCAGTTAATTTAGTGGCAGCAGAATGTTTATTTCCTCCACCATTTAAACAATGCATAATTTCTCCCACATTTATTTTATTTTTACTTCTTGCACTAATAGAAATAATATTATCTCCTATATTACCAATTGCAAAGGCTGCATCTATTTTATAGTTTAGTAAATAATCTGCTACTTTAGCAATTTCTTCTCTCGTATACTCTTTGTATTCTTCCGCACTAACAATTGCTACTCCAAAATTTAAAATCTTTGCTCTATTTACTAAATCTTGTACTTTTCTATCACTCTCAAAATCTTCTAAAAATAAATCATTAATATATTGCATAGAAGCTCCACTAGATAATAATTTAGCAATAGTTCTCATAGTTTGTGCTGATGTTTTATCATCAAGATTTTTTAACTTACAACTATCTAAATAAATTCCTGCGAGCAAATAATTAGCAACTTGAGGCGTAATTTTAATTTTAAAGGAATTTAATAAGTTACCAACTATTTCAGAAGCACTAGACATATGACTATTAATTAATTTTAACTCAGCTTCCACAGTTTTAGGACCTAATTGATGATGATCTACAATTGCTATTTGGCTTTTGTTAGTTAATTTATCACTTAAACTAATTATATTTGGATTATTGACATCAGTTAAAATAAAGAAATCTTCTTCATTGGCAATTTTTAAATATTGATCACGATTAATTATAGAAAAATCTTTTTTAGTCTCATCTATAATA
>CANQNA010000138.1 GCA_947625005.1 uncultured Bacilli bacterium | reverse complement strand
GCTTCATAGCTCAGTCGGTAGAGCAGAGGACTGAAAATCCTTGTGTCGCTGGTTCAATTCCCGCTGGAGCCACCATTACCGTTTCTATTCGAACTTTTCGAATATTGATATAAATAGATAGACCCCTAGGTCATTTTGATACACTTGTCAAAATACCTAGGGGGTTAAATATTTTGTCAGAACGAAATATTAGTTAGGTAAGGGAAGCAAAAAAATGGAATTTGATAAAAATTTAATTGAAAAATCTTTAAAAATTTGGAATTTTGATGTTGAACAAATAGATATTGAAAAAATACAACATGTACCAATGCATGAATGGAGAATCTCCACTAAAGATAAACCATTATTATACGTTGAAAATTTACAATGTTGTGTGGGACTATATGCTTATGGAAATGATTTTGCTTTTGCTGCTCATATTAACACAGTAGTATTTGATAAAAATGAATATACTTTAGATGAAAATAGGGAACCATTATACTGTAATAGATGTAATGATTTGCTAACAGAATTATTAAAGTTTAATGGTAAAATAGTTGAACCATTTAAAATAGGTATATCACTTGGAGTTAAGCCTCTTAAAGATACGGAAAAATCAATGCTATTAATTTATTATGGGATGGATCAAATAATTAAAGAAATGAACCGATTAGGAATACCAATGGAGCAGCTAGAAAACATTTATGAACCAGAATTTATTATCGATGCGTTAAATGATTGCATAATAAGGTCTAAACAAAATAAAACTTTAAAGTAAAAGTTGTAGATTACTACGTCACTCGCACCAGATAGATACTAAACTCGGACTAGTATAGTTCGAGTTTTAAGATGTTCTAATTTATGCTATAATTTTTATAGTTTGTATTGATATGTATGTCAATAAAGAAAAACACACTTGCATGTTGTTAAAGGCAATAAATAAGAAAGAGGTAATATTATGTGGGGAGCAGTTATAGGAGATTTAGCGGGTTCCATATATGAGTACCAACAAACTAAACATTTTTCAAAATTAAATCCTAAAGAACTTATTAGTGAAAAAAGCTTCTATAGTGATGATACTATATTAACTATAGCTATTTTAGATGCTATTTTAAATGATAGAAATTATGAGTACTACTTGAAAAAATACGCAAAAAACTTTTTAACATATAAACCTAATTTTGCGCCTTATTTTAAAAGTATTTTTTCACCTGGATTTACAAAATGGGCATTAGATCAGAAAAATGGAAAAAGTATTGGCAATGGTGCAATGATGAGAATCTCTGCAGTCGGTTATTTATTTAATAGCAAACAAGATATAATTAATAATGCACGCCTGGCTACTATACCATCTCATGATTCCTTAGAAGCAATAAATTCTGCTACCACAATTGTACTAATTATTTTTCTAGCACGTTTAGGTTTTTCAAAAGAAGAAATAATAAAGGGATTGAACTTAGAGTTAAATTATTCTGATTTTAATGGTTTTAATACAACATGTGATAAAACCATTGATAACTGTTTATATGCATTGTTTACCTCAAGCAGTTTTGAAGAATCATTGCTAAAAGTTATATCTTTTGGTGGTGATACAGATACAAACGCTTGTATAGTCGGTTCAATGGCAGAGGCATTATATGGAATCCCTAGTGAATTAATAAGAAAAAGCAAAGAAAAAAATTCCTAATGATTTTAGCAATTTATTAGATAAAGGTTATTCTAAAGTTTTAAAAAAACAGTAAAAGTTGTCCTACTTCTTTCTTTATGACACTAGATAGATATAAACTTAAACTTTTCGAGTAAAACAGTAAACGAAAAAACAAAAGTCTTTTTAAAATTTAATATAATTGTTTTTAAATAAAATTTATGCTATTGTGATAGAGGAGGTATACTAAGTGAAAAGAAGTACATTAATCATTCTTATATCAGTAATATTAATAGGTTATTTTGGATATAAAGAATTTTGGATTTATAAATATAGTGATGTGAATTCTAAAGAAATTCGTGAAAATTTTGTAAATGGTTTGAAAAATAAAACAGAAGACATATCTATATCTTCAGTTTCTGCAGAAAATTATTTAACTTACAAAAATATAAGCATTCGTAATGACTTTAGTGATTTTGAACAAAAAAAAGACAACCTTTATGTCAAAGATAATAGATCTTTTAAATTAGGAGAAGATAAACCTTTTTTAAAACAAATAGAAAATCTTGATAGTAAAGTAAAAAAAATAATAAAGAAAAAGAAAATAAATAATGACCTAGAATTATTAGATTTTATTGCTAATAACTATAGTGAATTTAACTTATTAACATTAATGGAAAAAGTTGATGAAGAAGTTGCAATTAATAAAATAACCGATATTATAAGTACTGATATAAACAGTTACACTTTAATTAAAGGAGCATATACAGGATATATGTTTACGAATGATAAAACTAATTTAAAAACTGTTTATATTTTAACAGAAAATACTAGATATTATTTATCTTTTCAAGGATTTAATGATAATGATATCAAAGACTTATTAAATACTTTAAAAATTAACTAAATAGGTTAAAACCTACACCAAAATTATTATGTAACATAATATATAATAGATAATATATATTATAAAGAAATTAAACATTTAATTTCAAATTGAATATTTTTCAGATTAATTTGAATTTTTTAAAGTGGTAAAAATTATTATTAAACACCCCCTTATAAGACTTATCTCCGAAAACTAAACATTAAACACACTAAAAGGATAGTGCAAACTATCCTTTTACTTATGCAAATAAATTTTCTTTATATTTAATATTATATTCACTAGATAATAAGTATAATTCAGTATTGTTTTTTTGAATATATAATTGATTTTCCGAATTTAAGACAAACGGTTGAGAATTGCCGTTTTTAAAATTTATTTTAACCTCTTTAATATTATTTTCTTGATTAAATAAATTAAAAGCATTTTCTTTTAAACTATTATGAGTTAAATTATATTCAATAATTTCTCTGGATAATTTGACAATAAAAAAATTAGCTTTTAGATTTTTATTATCAGCTTCTTTGCCAAAAGCAATTTCATCTCCCGAAGAATCTATATTAGAAATATATAAATTATCGAACATATTAGGCTTTGCAATGATTTCTTGATTATTTTTAAGTTTTATAATAATATTTTTTATGTCTTTCTTCATTGTACCACCTAATCTGATTATATATTAATAATCAAATTTTGTCTACGAATTTTTAAAATTTGTGCTGTAAAAAAAGTAATTGCCAAAGATGAAGAAAAACTTATTTACTACTTTATTTTTTAGAAATTTTATGCTATGATACTTTCTGTAAATGCGCCCATAGCTCAATTGGATAGAGCGTTAGACTACGGATCTAAAGGTTGGGGGTTCGACTCCCTCTGGGCGTACCATTATTATTTTTGCTTGCATATAATATAATATATTGCTATAATTAAACATGGCTTGGAAGTATAAACCAAGTGCATCATAAATTCGATACAGGTAAAACATAATTACTAAATTTTTATTTAACGAGAAGTAGCACAGCTTGGTAGTGCACTTGGTTTGGGACCAAGGGGTCGCAGGTTCGAATCCTGTCTTCTCGACCATTTGTAATTTTAGTTGAACTTTTTCAACTTTAAATAGTTAAAAAATCGTTGGTTTTAAAGGAAGATCAGCGATTTTTTTGTTGTAAAAAAAATATGGAAAAACAATTCGTTTTTTTATTAATAGTTAAAATAAAAGTTGACAGAAAGCTCTTTGCTCAGATATAATTATGAATATAGAAAAGAGGCTAGTATAATGAAAAAAATTGTAAATTTTATTGTAGTAATGACAGCAATGATATTTATTGGAATGAATAGTGTAAAAGCTG
>CANQNA010000137.1 GCA_947625005.1 uncultured Bacilli bacterium | reverse complement strand
TGCAACATTTAAAGTAACTGATAACACATTTGAATACGCAAACTGGGCTATTAGAATTAGTGAAGGTTCATCTAATACCAATAAAGCTATTTTTATAGTTACTGGAAATACGGTTGAAAGTAATAAGCTTGAATATACATCTGAAGTTAGACCTGCTGCTTTAATTGGAGTTCAATATAACAATGCTGCTGATGATTTAAGTAACGTTACTATTAAATATGCTGATAATACTTTAACTAACGGAGAATATTTAACTAATAAGATTTATACTGAACAAGAAAATCTTGAAGATAAGAGTGTATTAGTATATGCATTTATTAAAAATAGTAAAGTTACTGATGCTTCAAAATTACCACATATTGAATTGTACGTACCAACTGGAGAATAGATCAAAATAATTTTTACATTTAAAAAGAGTGAAAAATTTGATTTTTTCACTCTTTTTTATCTAATTTAAAATTCTTAATATTGAATCAATATAATAAAATCTAAATTTAAGCTTCTTTTTTAGCAAATGTAATGGTATAAGTTTCTTCGCTATTACCATTTTCAGTTAATACATTATTTGCCATTTTTATAGTAAATTTAATTTCAACTTTATTCTTAACTAAATCAACTATTGATGCACTTACCTTATTAGTTGATTGATTTTCTTCATTTACACTAGTTGTAGTAGTAATTTTATTATTTTTTAAATATTGTGCAATGCTATCAAGCATATTACCTACAAGAATATAAGTTTCTGAATCTACATTTACATTAGCAGATGCATAACGACTAGATGTTACTGAATAGCCATTTACAGTAATAGAAGAAATATTTTTACCTTCTCCACCGAACAATGCATCTAGTAAATCACTGTCAAATAAATTGCTAAATTCAACCTCATCATTCTCAGGTTCAATTTTTATTTTATTATCTTTATCAACTGTTAAATTATTAGAACCAAGAATAGAACTAATATTTTCATATTGTGCATAAGTAAATTCATAAGTTATAGATTCTTTATTGTTTTCTTCAAAAGTCGCATAAGTTGGTTTAAGATTTAAAGTAATAGTAATTTTATTATTACCTAAATTTTTTACAAATTCACTCATAGTAGTAGTATTATCATAATCAACATCTTTCTTAGTTAATAAATCTTTTAAAATTGCAGTTATTTTATAATTTACATCAGATGCTAACACTGAATTATAAGACCCAATAGTTGAACTACCATTCATTTCTATTACTTGTTCTCCAATATGAATTTCTATACTTCTAATTCTTTCATCATAACTTTCATTTTCAGATTTCATAGAGTTACGAAGTGCAACTAATGTATCCATATTTTGTAAGAAATCTACTGCTCTTGCACTAGAACTATAAAGAACTAATAAATTTCCATCTTTTTCTTTTAAAATAAAGTTTGTTTTATCAATTTTGTTAGCATTAGTTAAATAATCTAGTGCATTAATTTTCGTTGAAATAACAACTCTATAAGTTAAAGTCCCTTCAGTATATGATTTATTTTTTATACCTTCAGCATTTTCAACTTCAATATAATCCATAACTCCATCTTTAAGTTTAATAACTAATTTTATATCTTTTGAAGATAAAACGCTCATTACAGTCTCTAAACGTAAATCACTAATTAAAGTTTCTAAACCTACAACCTTTTTAGTTTCTTCATTATAAGATATTGGATATTCTTTACCATCAACGACAATTGTTATTGAATCATACAATTCTTTAGTTTCGGCATTTGTTAATAAATCTTCAAAATTATTCTCCAAATCAAATTCACTACTTAAACTATTTACGGTTGCAAATGGGTTCTTCGCGTCGAAAGTAATCGTACGTTCATCATCTATATAGTTACTTTCACTTACAGTTTTAATTACTAAGTCTTTAAAATCTTTAAAACCGTCAAGTTTTTCATTCAAGACATCATTAGTACTTGTTTCAACAGCAAATTTTATTGTATATGATTCACCATTTTTGCTAGTATTTGTTTTATCAGAAGCAACATTAAATGTTATTTTTAATGTTTTTCCAAGTAATGATTTTTCAACTGTTTTATTTTCTTCTATTGCATCAATTAAAGCATCTAAATCTCCGTATTGAGAAACTTCGTGTGCAGTATTTTTTGTATATTTAATAGTATATGATTTATCATTATAAGATACAACAATTGATTCATAATTTGGAGCTAATGTTCTCATTTGATCAGCAAAGTCATCAGCATTTAAATTACCGCCAATTGCTGTTAAATCTAATCCATATACAAACTCAGTAGCTTTGTCAGGAACAGTAACTGTTTCATCTTTACTTTTAGCACCACCAGTTTTTAGAGCAGCTAATAGGCTATTAATATCACCATCGGTTGAAATAGCATCGGCAAATCTAACTGTATAAACAGTAACACCGCTTTCATCTTTAATAGCTTCATTTGCATATTTTAATGTAATAGTAAATGATTTACCAGCTAAGTTTGACATATTAAATGCTCTGGCATTAGTATTTGTACCATATAGAGAAGTTGCCGTAGTATTATCATCTACTACAACTGCCTTACCATAAAGACGTTCTAATACCGTACTTCCATCTAAACTTGCAAGATTAGTGTTTTGATAATCATCAGCAGATTTATAATAGTCAATTACACTTCCTTCTCCACCAAATTTAGATAACCAAAGTAAGAAATCTAAAAATATATCGCCCTTACTTTTAGTACTATAATTATTATCTAGAACAAATGACTCTACACCTACACCACTTACAGTAACAGATTTATATAAACCACTAAAATATAAATCACTTATTACATCAACTAAATCTGAGTTACTATTAAATGGAACAATAGAAGGATTTCCATTTAACTCGAATGTTACCGTATTTGTTTTATCATCATAAACAGAATTATATTTTAGTAATGCATTTGAAGGATTTGTACTTTTATGACCATTTATGGCATTATTTAATGATTTAACACTTTCAGTCATTGTTTCAGTTGAATCAGTAGTACCTGTAATAGTAACTGAATAAACTTCTTCATCTTTATCATTTTGAGAAACAGCTTTTGTATTATCTAATGCAATTGAAATAGTAATTTCTTGATTTAATAAATCGCTATATACTAATTCATTAGTTTCTTTACGAGCAACTGAAGCAAAAGCACCAGCAAAGAATGTATTATATTCAGCAGCTATACTTTTAGAGGTAAATACTTTGTTATCATTACCAATAGTAACAGTAACAGATTTCACTCCATTTTTGGCTACAAGAGCCTTAATAGAGTCATACAATTTGACAAATGTAGTGTTAGTTTCATCAGTAGCTACAACAGTACCATCTGATTCTTTGAAATGTTCAGAATAGTAAACATCTTTTGCAACGCCACTTTGATTGTTACCAATTGTTTTTTTAATTTGTTTTAAATCTAAAACAAGAGAACAATTACCATTTTCAGATTCAGTACAATCAAAAGTGTAATAAGCACCATTAGTTAATTTATTGCTAGTAAATGCCTTATCAGTATCAACAATAGTAACGAAGCTAACATTGTAAGCAGTATATTTACCAGCATTAACAACGCCATCAACTAATTTAACTTCAATAGTAAAAGAAGAATTAGCATCAGCTAAGCTTTTAATTCTACTAGAAACAGTAGATTTAGCAGTATTTTTAGTAATAGTAACAGCAGAGCTAGTCATAGCTTCGCCATCAGCATCAAGTTGAGAGATCACAATAGAAGCAATTTTGTCGTTAGAAGACAATAGATTGATAATATCGTCAGCTAAAGTAGTATAAGTAGAACCACTAATAGTATCAGATACTTTAACAGTAATAACGTTTTTTTCAATAGAGATAACAGCGTTATTTTCAGCATCACCTAGTTT
>CANQNA010000136.1 GCA_947625005.1 uncultured Bacilli bacterium | reverse complement strand
TGTTACTCTATCTGCTTTTTTATGTAAAATAATATCTTTTAATTTATTAAGAGATTTTATACTATTTGGTAATGATTCAGTTCCATTTAAATAAATAATATTCTCTAAATCACAATCTTTTAAAATTGCAGCATATTTTTCATAAAAAGCACTAAAAATAACAATATTTTTAATATCATTTTCTTCAATTATTTGTTTCAATTGATTAGCTGGTAATAAAGGTGATATAGGATATGATATAGCACCTAAAACACTATTTGAATATATTAATGTTCTAGCTTCTGGTACATTAGGTAATACTATAGGCATTATATCATTCTTACCTATACCTAAAATACTAGAAGATTTAGCGTTGATATTAATTTTTTTGAAAAAATTTTCATATGATATTTTTATTCCTTTTGTAAAATTATTCGTACTACTTCTTAAATCAATCGCAGTTTCTTTCATATTTTTTTTGTTGCTTTCATATGCCAATTCATAAATTGACATATTAGGAATATCTTTTATATCAAACTTTAAATCCTTATAATACTTCATCCAAGGTTTATCAATATGTGGATACCCTGTTAAATTTTCTTGTTTCATTTTCTCTCCATTCTATTTTTATAACCCCAGTTATTCCATATATAAATAATAACATAAATAAACAAAAGAAAAAAGATAAATCGTAAAAATAATTTATCTTTTTATAAACTAAATATGCATAAGAGAAATGGATATATATAACGCTTCAAAATAGTAGTAATTGTCGACACTGAATTTTAAAGACGATTTAAATAAAAAATTATATCACACATTCCCTTATTGCATATTTAGTATAACACCTTTTTTAATATTTTTAAAGAGCTTTTTATAAATATTTTTAATATTTCTCATAAATAATATATTTTTTCTATTATTTTTGGTATAATACTTTACAGGTGGTTGATATGAATTCTAATAAAAAAGACGTAAATGATTATTTTAAATATTTAAAATTATATTATTTAGATTTAGCTAAAAAAAGAAAGAAAGAATTAGAAAATAAAAAAAAGAAAGAAGAAGAACAAAATATTATAAAAAAGAAAAAAGAAGAAGAATTAATACGTTATAAAAAAGAACAAGAAAGTAATATTATTAAGAAAAAGAAAAGAAAAAAAGTTATAAAAAAGATAAAATTAAAAGTTAAAAAAACTACTAAAAATAAAACTCCAGACGATATAAGAAAAGAAATCCAAGATAAAAAAAATCAAAATAATAATATAAATGATATATTAAAAAAAGACATTAAAACTGGAAATAAAATAAATATTAAAGAAACAAAATTAGATTTAAAAAAGAAAGATAATAAAAAGAAAATAGATAAAGATATTAAAAATAAAATTGATGAAAAAAAAGATGATAAAAATATAAAAGATAAAGAAAAGAAAACAACAGAATTAAAAAATAAAAATAATAAGAAATTAGATACTAAAAATTTAAATTTAAAACAAGAAACTAAAGATAATAAAAAAGAAAAAACTGTAACTGAAAACAAAAAAGATAACATTAATAATAAAAAACTAGATGACAAAAATAAAACAGATAATAAAGATATATCTATTGACTTAAATAAAGATAATAAGAAAAATAATGCTATAGATGAAAACGATAAGAACGATGTTAAAGATAAAAAACTAGATGACAAAAACAAAACAAATAATAAAGATATATCTATTGACTTAAATAATGATAATAAGAAAAAAAATACTATAGATGAAAAAAATAAAGACGATGTTAAAAATAAAAAACTAGATGACAAAAACAAAACAAATAATAAAGATATATCTATTGACTTAAATAATGATAATAAGAAAAATAATGCTATAGATGAAAACAATAAAGAAGAAATAAAAGATAAAAAATTAGAAGATAAAAAAGAGACAAGCGATGAAGATAAACAAGATAATAAAAATGATATAAATAATGATGAAAAAAATAAATTAACTAATAAAGAAAAAGAAAAAAAGAAAAAAGAAGAAGAATTAAGAATATCAAGAGAATTAGCACAAAAAGAATTCATAAAAACTATAACTGATAAAATAAAAAAAGATAAATCATCTTTAAGAGAATTAGAATTAGAAAACCATAGAATACATAAAGCTATTAATAGTACTAATGATATAAATGAAATAAATAAATTAGTTAATAGATTAGAAGACAATTTAAATAATATTAATAATATTATTAGTATTATAGATAAATCTAAAAATGGTGATATAATATATGAAATATTTAATATGTCTAAAGAAAAATCTAATCATTTAAAAGAATATGTAGATTATTTAAAGAAAGATAAAGATTTTTATAAAAATGAAATATATAAAGATATAAAAGACAAATTTGATTATACAAATGAAATCAATAATATAAAAAAAGAAACATTATTAGAAAAAAAAGAAGTTTCAGATAAACAAAATTTAGTTAATAATAAAGATACTTTAGAAACAGATTATGAAAATGATATAAATGAATTTAATAAAAAAAGATTATTATTTGAAAGTAAAATACTTAAATATCAAATGAATATTAATGGATTAGATATTAAAGTAAAAAATATAACTGCTGAAGAAAAATTAATAAAAAAATATTATATTGGTAATATGGAAATAAAAAATAGATTAGAGCTTAATAATCTTGCTTTAAGAATGTTACATAGTCCTAATAATACATTAAGTATTCAAGAAATATATAAAGAATTACAAAGTAGAATGACTATAAAAACTTTTTCTAAAATAGTTCCTAGTGCAGATTATAAAACATTATTAACTAATGAAAAAAATAATTTAAGTAATACTAATAAAGATATAGATAGTACTTTAATGGAATTAAAAACTATAAAAGAAGAATTTATAGATGAATTTCAAAATTATTTAGATACTAATGAATATATGAAATATTTAAATGATATAGATAGTATTGAACGTAAACTAAAAGGTCAAAAACAAAAAATCAATTTATTAGATCAAAAATTAGATGAAACATTAATTCAAAATAATAATAAAGTAGATGCTATAAATAATATGAATAATCAAAATAATATAGAGAAAAATAAACAGAATCAAAATAATCAAAATCAATTAAATCAGAATCAACAACAAAATTTTCAAAATAATACGAATAATATAAATAATCAAAACATATATAATCAAAATAATTTAAATAATCAAAATAATTTATATAATTCTACATTTAATCCAAATAATTTAAATATAAATCAGAATAATATGAATAATAATATTTATGATATGTATAGCCAAAATTTCAATAATTATTATGATGATGAATATGAACAAGAAAATATAAGAGGAAGATCTAGATAATCTAAATTTTAATAATTTAAAAACTCTCAATTATAAATGAGAGCTTTTATTATAGAAGCTATACCATGTATATCTGAAATAAATAAAATTTTCAATATTTCACCTTCTTTTCTACATTATATCAAACTTATTTAATATTAACATACCTTAACAATCAAATTTTCTTTTAAAGTGTTTTAGTATAATTCTCAATTATGCTACTATCATCTTCTTGTCAACAATATTATATTTAATTCATTTTTTCATACAATTTTGAATATATAACAAAAGGTTCATGCCACTCACGATAGTATCGCATAATTGCATTTCTTGATGGTAATCCTAATGAAACTAATTCTTTTGCAGCAGATGGTATTTTTTTACCATCTTTAATATATTTTAAAATAATATCATCAATTTCTTGTTTAGAAAATTTAGATTTTTTCTTTTTTAATATGCATATATTATATTTCTCATAAAATGATTCAATACTTCCAAAATTACGATAAATAACACTTTGAGATATTGGAAATACTTTAAACAAATCTTTCGTTGTTTCAAATTCTTT
>CANQNA010000135.1 GCA_947625005.1 uncultured Bacilli bacterium | reverse complement strand
GATGAAAATAGTTACAATTCTTCTAATAATGATTATGAAGATTTTTCTAAAACTACAGCTTATAAATCTATAGAAACTTATTTTAATCTTTACTTAGTTAATAATTCTAATATTGTTAATTCTAAGTTTTGTCAGGAAAAGGAAAAAACTAATTCCGAGAATAATTTAGTGTATAATGCTTATAATAGAGTTGCCATTAATAATATTCCAACTTTTAATTGTTTAGAAACAAAATATTTAAGTAAATTTGGTTTATTAAATGTCGATGAAGTAGCTTATAGTATTCTTAAAAGCGATGATGGTATATCTTCTTATTTAATTAATAGCAATATTACTAATTCATGGTGGACTTCGACCTTAGCCTTAGCAAGTACTGATAACTTTACACCATTTAGTATAAGTCCAACGGGGGAAATTGAAAGCAAAAAATTAGGAAGCGAATATTTAGGTATAAGACCAGTTATTAATTTAAGCCATAAAACAATAGTTACAGGAAATGGCACTATTGATAACCCTTACATTTTATTAGATAATTAGTATTTTAAATTATCAGTTCTTCCTAAAAGATAATCAGCACTAATGTTATATTTTTTACATATGGTATATAAAAAAGGGGTGCCAATAATATTTTTGCCTCGCTCATATTCAGCGATAGTAGTTCGCGATATATTTAAACTTTTAGCTAACGCTTCTTGAGTTATTTTATTATCTTTACGCCAAGTTTTTAATCGCTCTTTAGCTAATTTTGTTTCTATCCCTTCTTTATTATTAAAATAGTTTAAATTATTAGTAAAACCAAATATATAATCTATTGAAACATTAAAAAAATCACAAATTTTTATTAAATATTTAATAGGAATGATAACATATTCTGTTTCATATTGATTATATGCTGTTTTACTAATTTTTAATATATTCGCTAATTCATATTGTTTCATAAATTTATTATCTCTTAATTCGATTAATCTTTTCTTATAAATCATTTAACTCACCAGTTTTATTTTCTCATAAGAACTAGGCATAAAAAATAAAATCCAAAAATAATGACATTTTTCTTGACTTTAAATCTTTTCTAGTTTATAATTAAAATATAAACTGGGAAGGAAGATAATAAGTGAAGAATAAAAAATTATTTATAATAGGAAGTATAATAGTATTTGTCTTGTTAATAAGTGGTTTAAGTTATGCATATTTATCAATAAATGTAAAAAATAATAAAACATATACATTTAAATCAGGATGTTTAAATATAACAATAAATAATGTAGATAAAAATAATTTAGAAATAAATAATGCGGTACCAGTAAGTGATATCGAAGGATTAGAAAGTAAAGGATATAAATTTACAATAACCAATGCATGTGATAATCCAACAAACTATAAAATAAGTTTAGAGAAAGTAACAATAAATAATGGAATAGAAGATCAATATATAAGAGCAAGTATAAGAAGTGATAACTTTGATTATATAATAAAGACATTAGATAATACTAAAACAGAAACAGAATTATATAAAGGAACACTAGGAAAAAGAGAAACAAAAGAATATGAATTAAAAGAATGGATAGAATATAACACAACATTTGAACAAGCAGGGGGAAAAAGTTATCAAAACAAAATAAAAGTAGAAGCCAACCCTGAAATAACACCAAATGAAAGTGATATCAAAATAAACATCGAAGATAGAAGTGCAACAATAACAACAGAAAAAGAAGTAAATGACTTAACATATTGTATAGGAAGAATAAATCAATGTGAAAACTATGAAACTCAATTAGAAACAAAAGAATTAACATTAACCGATGAAGGAAAGAAAATAATCTGTATTAAAGATAACAATAATGAAAGTATATGCAACATAGGAGGAAACTATTATGGAGAAGGAACAGAAACTAATCCCTACCAAATTCAATATATCGAAGATTTAGTAACTTTAAGTAATAAAACAAACAATGGAGATACATATGAAGGAGAATGGTTTAAACTAACAAGAGATTTAGATTTTAAAGAAAATACAAGTTATAAAGATCATACTAGAACAGATTATGGAAACATAAATGGAGATGAAAACAAAGATAACCTTAAAACTGAACTAACAAGTGGAACTGGATTTAAACCAATAGGGAATAAAAATGACAACGCTGATGAAAGTACAGCATTTCAAGGAATATTTAATGGAAGTGGATTTATTTTAAATAATTTGTATCAAAATACTAGTTGGGATAAATATACAGGATTATTTGGAAGAATATATAATGCAACAATAAAAAATTTAACATTGAAAGGTGAGTTAAAAGTAGCTAAAATTGATTCAGGAGCAGTTATAGGAAGTGCAAAAGGAACATCGACTATAGAAAATGTAATAAATTATGTTAATGCTAGTAGTACAATAGGAAGTAATAGTTTAAGTGGAATAATTGGAATTTCATCTGGTGAAGTTACAATCAAAAATTGTATTAATTATGGAAATATAACTAATTCTAATAATGCGGGAGGACTTGTTGGAATAGTAACGAATATTTCAAATACAAGAATAGAAAATAGTTCAAATTATGGAACAATAACAAATAATTTAGGCAAACATGCCGGAGGATTAATTGGAAGAGATGATGGAAGTGAATCACATACTACAATAAAAAATTCTTATAATAAAGGAGATGTTAAAGGAAGCAATCCAAACACTACTACTCTTATTGGAGGTTTAATGGGTTTTGTACATGGTAAAATAGAAATAGAGAATTCTTATAATACAGGAAATATAAAATCTTCGGCTAAAGAAGATATAATTCAATATACTGGCGGATTAATAGGTGTGTCAGGTCCTTATACAAAAATAATAAATTCATATAATAATGGAAATGTAACTGGTGGAAATAGAGTGGGAGGTTTTATTGGTCAGGCTAACATTGGCAGTGTTTTATTGATTAATAAATGTTATAATACAGGAAATATAATTGGAAATACACCTTTTGGTAGTATATATACAGCAGGTTTTATCGGATCTGTAGGTTGGAATGGAGGAGATGCATATATATTAAATTCTTATAATTTAGGTAATGTAAGTTCTTTAGAAAATAATTTAGGAAGTACTAAAGCTGGTGGAATTACTGGTCCAAATGGTTCTAAAGATGATAATACATTTACTAAAATTATAACGTATAATGTTTATAATGCTGGTGATGTTGAAGCAGATACTATTTCTTATGGTATATTAGAAATTTATAAATCATCTGCTGAAATAAATAATGCATATAATATCGGAAATTCTAAAATGTATACATTAATACAATCTGATAAAAATATAGAAGAAGACTTAAAAGTATCTAATGCTTATTATTTAACAAATACTAAAGCTAGTAATCAAAATATAAATGCAACGGCCTTAACCGAAAATCAATTTTTAAATAAAGAAAAATATAATAATCAATTATTTACTGATATTCTAAATAATAATATAAAAAATATAAATTTAGATACTATTAATAGTGAATTAAAAGAAGCAGAATTAATTAAGGATGGGGAAGAAATAACTTTATCTACTTGGTATACATCAAGTGATGGTTATCCAACTTTAAATAATAATTAATAAAAAGTATAAAAACTATACTTTTTTATTTGCTTAATTTTTAATTATTAGGTATAATTATGTTGAAGGTGTTATAAATGGCTAAAATAATATGTTTAATATTAACTATTATCTCTGGTTTATTCTTTTTAGTAGGTTATTTAATTAATAAAAAAGCTAATAACAATGAACACTTTAATCATTATAGTATTGCTATTTCTTTTATTATTATGCTTGGTTTAGTTTTTACTCATTTATTACCTGAAGTTATAGAATTATATAAAGATTATATAATTATTCTAATCTTTAGTTTATTAGGTTTCTTGATTTTAAAATTATTAGATATATTTATTCCTAGTCATACTCAT
>CANQNA010000134.1 GCA_947625005.1 uncultured Bacilli bacterium | reverse complement strand
GTATTAAATTGTTCTCCTAAGTTTAACTCTTCTAAACTAGAAAGTCCATAAAACATACTTGACATGTTTTCTACATTTGAAGTATTAAATTGATTTCCAAGATTTAATGTTAAAAGATTGGACATACTATAAAACATTCTTGACATATTTGTTACGGCACTTGTATTAAAATTACTTAAATCTAAATTTGTTAGTGATTTCAATCCCTTAAACATATCGTGCATATCTTTTACATTACTTGTATCAAAACTGCTTAAATCTAGGGAGTCAACATTAGAATCACTAAACATTTCATTCATATTAGTGACATGACTTGTATCAAAATTACTTAAATCTAATTCAGTTATATTAGTCATTCTTCCAAACATTCCGGTCATATAAATAACTCGACTTGTATCAAAACTGCTTAAATCTAACTTTGTGCCTCCAAAGCCCGCAAACATTGAACTCATATTAGTAACACGGCTTGTATCAAAACTGCTTAAATCAAGTTCTTGTATATTATTTAGTCCCTGAAACATGCCGTGCATATCCGTGACTTGGCTTGTATCAAAACCAGTTAAATCTAAGGAAGTAAAACTTGAATTTGCAAAAAAATTTCCCATATTTGTTGCATTACTTGTATCAAAGTTTTCTAATCCTTCTATTGTCGTTGCTTTACTAAAACCGTGAAAAACTGCATGTCCAAAAGCATCTCCACCAGTATTCATTTTTACTCCACCTTGCCCTTGTAAATAGGCTATATACATTCCTTCATTCTCTTGGTCTGGAACTAGATAACTCATTACACTTCCATCTTGTTTTTCACTTTCATCGTTTGCTATAACGTCGGCCCCTGTTTTAGGTGCTAATTCATCTTCTATGACTATTTTAGACACTTTTGTTTTTTGAGAATACATACCTTTGGACTCATAATATTCTATTTCTCTAAGTGTTCCAGAATTTCTAAATTTATCTTCTTTATATCCTGTGGTGATGCTTATTTTACCTTCCCATTTAGATCCTTGAATATTAGAACCATCTTTATTAAATGAATTTGTTGTAACATTTTCATCTATCCATAATCTTAGTTCATATTCTTTGGTTTCATTCTTCTTTAATGTTCCTGTTTCTATTATATAAGCACTTGATGTATCTTTATATAAATGTTTATTACTTGGATCATAATCTGTTAATACTTTAGCTCCCTTTTTATTTAGTTTTACTTTTAAATAATCATCATCCATTGTTGATGTTTTCTTTGTTTCAACTTGGATATTATAATAGGCAAATGCTTCACATTTATTAGAGATTTTAAATTTATATGGTTCTAGGTTAGTTCCTTCTTTATCTGTTAAAGGAAATGAATTTTGTAAACCTATATTACTTTCTAATGTTTCATCAAATGTTACATCAAAACAATCTATATTTAATAGATTTTCTTCTGTTTGTTTAAATGACACTTCCCAAAATGCATAGGTTACTCCTACTAAACTTATTAATAATATTAAAATAATTGAAAAAATCAGTATTTTCTTTTTGAAAGGTTGTCTAGATAACCCCCCCCCCTAGACTATTTCTTAAGTTTATAAGTTTAAACATTTGCTAGACCTCCTTCATATTTTCTAATTCCATTGTACAAAAAAATGACTTGGTTTTCAAGTCATAAAAAATGCCGTATTCTTATACAGCATTCCAATTAATATCATTCCAACTATCTCCTTGTGGTTTATTTAAGTTTGGACTATTATTAAACATGTTATCAACATTCGCTCCATCTTTGTGTATAAACAAATCTCCATATTCTATATGTTTTAGACTAATTAACCCTTGGAACATTAAATTCATATCATCCACATTACTGGTATTGAATTTATTTCCTAAATTTAATGTCGTTACACTCATCAAATTTGAAAACATACCGCCCATATTTGTAACTTGACTAGTATCGAATAAATTTCCTAAATCTAATGTTTTTAGTTTTTCCATACTTCCAAACATCGAATTCATATTAGTTACTGCACTTGTATCAAAATGATTACCAAGATTTAATGTCTCAAGTTTTTTCAAATTTCGAAACATTAAATCCATACTTTTTACATAACTTGTATTAAATGAGTTTCCTAAATTTAAATACGTTAATTCTTCTAATCCATTAAACATTCCACTCATATCTGTTACATTACTGGTATCAAAAGAGTTACCTAAATTCAATTTTTTAAGTTTACCCATAAATGCAAACATAGTATTCATATTGCCTACTTTAATTGTATTAAATTGATCTCCTAAATCTAATTCTTCTAAACTAGATAAGCCATAAAACATACCTGACATGTCTTCTACATTAGCTGTATTGAAATTTTCTCCAAGATTTAGTTGAATTAAAGAATTCATGTTTGAAAACATTCCAGTCATATTAGCAACCAAACTGGTATCAAAATAATTTCCTAAATTTAGCGATTGTAAATTAGTATCATTTTCAAACATGTTTTTCATATCTTTAACTTTGCTTGTAAAAAACTTATCACCTAAATTTAGAACTTTCAAGGATTGTAATCCTTTAAACAATCCTGTCATATCCTCTACATTTGAAGTATCAAAGTTTTCTCCTAAGTCCAATCTTACCAAATTAGTTAAATTGCTAAACATTTCGCTCATATTTTTTACGTTACTTGTATTAAAAGTACTTAAATTTAATTCTTGTAATTGGGGATTCATATTTGAATCATAAAAGTAGAACATTTGGGACATATTAGTAACATTTTTTGTATCGAAAATACTTAAATCTAATTCTTTTAAATGAGTAAGACCACAAAACATACGAAACATGTTAGTTACTTGACTTGTATCAAAACTACTTATATCAATTTTTTCCAATTTAGTATGGCCATAAAAAGCTGAAAACATATTACTCATATCTGTAACTTGACTTGTATCAAAGTTACTTAAGTCTAATTCTGTGATGTTTGACATATCTTGAAACATGCTACCCATACTAATAACTCGACTTGTATCAAAACTACTTAAATCTAAGGATGTAAAACTAGAACCTGCAAACATGGAACGCATGTCAATTACTTGACTAGTATCAAAATTACTTAAATCAAGTTCTTGTATGTTTGGCATATTGCAAAACGTTGAAACCATACTTGTTACTTGACTTGTATCCCAAACACTTATATCTATTGAATTAAAACCAGAATTATAAAACAAATGATTCATATTTGTTACATTACTGGTATCATAATTTTCTAATCCTTCTATTGTTGTTGCTCTAGTAAAGCCATGAAAAATCGCTCCATTTCCTCCTTTTACTCCGCCTTCTCCTTGTAAATAAGCTATATACATTCCATCATGTTCAGAATCTGGTACTAGATAACTCATCACACTTCTATCGTGAGATGCACTTTCATCACTTTCAATAACTCCCACTCCTGCTTTAGGATTTAATTCATCTTCTATAACAATCTTTGAAACATTTGTTTTTTGAGAATACATTCCGCTAGTGTCATTATATGCCACAACTCTCATTGTTCCAGAGTTTCTAAACTTATCTTCTTTATATCCTGTGGTGATACTTATTTTGCCTTCCCATTTAGATCTTTGAATATTAGAACCATCTTTATTAAATGAATTTGTTGTAACATCTTCATCTATCCATAATCTTAGTTCATATTCTTTGGCTTCATTCTTCTTTAATGTTCCTGTTTCTATGATATAAGCATCAGATGTATCTTTATATAAATACTTATCACTTTGATTATATTCTGTTAATACTTTAGCTCCCTTTTTATTTAGTTTTACTTTTAAATATTCATCATCCATTGTTGATGTATCTTTCACTTCTACTTGAATATTAAAATAAGCAAATGCATCACATTTATTAGAGATTTTAAATTTATAAGGTTCTAGGTTAGCTCCTTCTTTATCTGTTAAAGGAAATGCATTTTGTAAACCTATATTACTTTCTAATGTTTCATCAAATGTTACATCAAAACAATCTAT
>CANQNA010000133.1 GCA_947625005.1 uncultured Bacilli bacterium | reverse complement strand
CAGTATTAGTAATAGTAACAATAATGTTACTAGGAATAACATATGCCTTCTATAGAACTAAAATAACAGGGAATACAAAAACAGAAAGCTTAAATGTAACAAGTAAAAAAATAAGTGTAGAGTATCAAGATAATAATCCTAGTGTAGTAACTAATCAAACAGTACAACCTGGAGATACAATAACAAAAACATTTAGTGTTACAAACACGGGAGACGAAGCTGCAAACTACAGTATAAAAATAAGTAATGTAGAAAATGGATATACAAGACAAACAGATTGGACATATGAATTAAAGAAAAGTGGAGAAGAAACCACAATATCAAAAGGAACAATACCAGAAACAGAATCATATGTGGTAGGAAGTGAAACTGTAACAAAATCAGGAACAAATGAATATACATTAACAATAAAATATGCCAATCTAAAAGATATAGATCAAAATGAAGATCAAGGAAAAACATTAAAATTTAAAATAGATATAGATGAAGATACAACAACATTAAAAGAATCATTGTTAAATGACACAACAAATGTAACACATGTAGCAAAGGATGGTAAACCACAAACAACACCAGGACAAGCAGCTAGTGCAACAGAAGAAAAAGAATTAATAGAGACAGAAGATGATTATGGAAATAGTTATATATACAGAGGAACAGTAGACCATAATTATGTAGAGTTTGCAGGAATGTGTTGGAGGGTCGTGCGAATAGATGGAAATGGAAATATAAAGATAGTGTTGGCAAGTGAAGGAGACTGTAAAAGTACATCAACAAGTTCAGGATATATAAATAGTGATGGAAGTATAGTAAAGATACAAGCATTCAAAAGTGGTGGAAAAACAATAGAAGATTTAAAATACACTAATAATAGTACGATAAAAACAGAACTAGAAAAATGGTATAAACAAAAAATAACAAATGGAAATGATAAACAGGTAGTAGCATCAGAATGGTGTCAAGACATGAGTGTAAGTAGTGTAGATAATTCATATGTAAATTTTGGAGCATATGGAAGATTAAAAAATACTTCAACAGCTAATCCAAGTTTAAAATGTGATTTTAAATCAACAGTAACAGAACCTCAATATCAATCTTATAGATCAGAGAAGTTTAATACAAAGGTAGCATTATTAACAGCAGATGAATTGGCATTTGCTGGATCACCATGGGCTTCATCAGGTACTTATAAATATTATTTAAAAGATGAAGCAAGTAGTACTAATTATTGGCTTTTGTCGCCTTACTACTTCAACTTATTAAGTAGCATCCCGTACGTGTTCTACGCGAGCAGTATCGGTTATTTGACCAAAGGCTACGTCAACAACTCGTATGCGGTGCGTCCCTCTATTGTTCTGCACTCAGGAGTAACAACTTCAGGTGGTGATGGATCAAAAAATAGTCCATATGTAATAAAAAGTGTTGAATAAAGCAAATAAGTTTTTAACAATGAATTTGAAATAATTAATCTTATGAAAATCATATATTTTTATAAAATCTCTTCATAGGGATTTTTTTAGTTTAACTTGTTTTAAAAATGTAACTATGTTATTATTTATTCGGTGAATGAATTTGAATAATTTAGTTTATGCATATATGGGGGATGCAGTATATGAATTATACATTAGAGAACACTTAATAAACAAAGGAATTAGTAAAGTAAATGATTTACAAAAAGCTAGTATAGAGTATGTATCTGCTAATAATCAGTGTTATTTTATAGAAAAAATGTTAGAAGAAAACTTTTTAAGCGAAGAAGAAATACTTATATATAAAAGGGGTAGAAATGCTAGTAGTCATTCTAGTAAAAGTACAGATATTATAACTTACAAAAAAGCAACTGGGTTAGAATGTTTAATTGGATATTTGTATTTTGAAAAAAATTATAAAAGAATTAATGAGATTATGAATTTTATAGTGGGTGAAAAATGAAAGTTTGTGGAAAAAATGTTTTTAATGAATTAGATTTAAACAAAGTAAGAAAAGTTTATCTTAGTAGTTCTTTTAGTGATAAAAATATTATGAACAAAATAAGAGATTCTAAGATAAAATATGTTAGTGTTGAACAAAAAGTTTTAGATAATATGTTTAAACATAATCAAGGTATCGTTATTGAGATTGATGATTATGAATATTTTAATATCAAAGACATTGATTGCGATGATTCTATGATTATTGTTTTAGATCATTTAGAAGATCCTCATAATTTTGGGGCAATTATTAGAACTTGTGAAGCAAAAGGTATAAAGTCAATTATTATACCAAAAGATAGAGGAGTTGTTGTTACTGATATAGTTATGAAAACTAGTTCAGGCGCTCTTTCTAATGTAAATATAGTTATGGTTAATAATTTAGTAAATGCATTAAATTATTTAAAAGATAAAGGTTATTTTATTTATGGAGCAGAAGCCGATGGTCAAAATTATAAGTTAATTGATTATGCCAAAAAAGTATGTTTAGTTATTGGTAGTGAAGGTAAAGGTTTAAGTCGCTTAGTTCGAGACAATTGTGATGAAATCATTAGTATACCTATGAGAGGTAAAATAAATAGTTTAAATGCTTCTGTAGCAGCAGCGATTTTAATTTATGGAATTGGAGAATAAGATGAATTATCCTGACAATGATTTAATATATCACTTAAATGACTCAGAAGAGGCTACTAATATTTTATATGAAAAATATAATTATATTATTGATATTGTAGTAAAAAAATACACTAAGGCTGCATATTTATATAATGTTGATATAGAAGAATTAAGACAAGAAGCAATGTTTGCTTTTTCTGATGCATTATTTAGATATAAAGATAATAAAGAAGCTTCATTACCTACATTTATAACACTTGTTATTGAAAGAAGAATAAGAAGAGTAATTGATAGTGCAAGTACTTTAAAAAATCGAATCAATGTAGAGGCTTTAAGTTTAGAACATACTTATGGAGAATCGGGGAATCCTTTAATGTATATTTTAGGCGATGATTCTTTAGAGCCTTTAAAAAATATTGAAGATAAAGAAAGAACTTTAGAATTAATAAATGAATTACATAATTCTTTAAGTAAAAAAGAATTAGAGGTTTGTACTTTATTATTGGAACAATATGATTATAGACAAATTGCTAAGATCTTAGATCAAAATCCTAAACAAATTGATAATGCTATTCAAAGAATTAGAAATAAATTAAAAAAAATATTATAAAATTGCTTGTAAAAATAAAGGCTTTGTGTTATATTGTGTTTGTACACGAAGACGTGTTTTTATTTTACAAAAAACTTTGAGGTGAAATTTATGGGGAAAAATGAAAAGAAAAAAAATAAAAAAGTAAAAGAAAGTTTTTTTAAACAAGTTAGATCAGAAATGAAAAAAGTAAAGTGGCCAACAAGAAAGGAAATGGTTAAGTATTCTATTACAACATTAGGTATGGTTATATTATTTACAGGATTCTTTTATGTAATTGATATAGTATTTGCATTCTTGAAAGGATTGGTTGGCTAATGGAAAAACTATGGTATGTAGTAAATACTTATAGTGGGCATGAAAGTAAAGTCAAAGAAAAATTAGAGATGCGTGCAGAATCTATGGGATTTCAAGATTATATTTTTAGAGTAATCGTTCCTGAAGAAACTGTGTATGAAACTTTAAAAGATGGGAGCAAGAAAGAGAAAAAGAAAAAGATGTTCCCAGGTTATATTTTAGTGGAAATGATTATGACAGATGATGCGTGGTATATTGTAAGAAATACTCCTGGAGTTACAGGTTTTATTGGTTCTAGTGGTAAGGGTGCTAAACCAACTCCATTACTTCCACAAGAAATTGATAAGATATTAGCAAATATGGGTATGACAAGAATGGATGTTAATAAAGAATTATCTGTCGGAACTAAAGTTACTATTGTTGATGGACCATTTAACGGTATGAGTGGAACTATTGATAATGTTGATGTAGAAAATAGTAGATTAACTGTATTAATTGATTTATTTGGTCAAGAAACTCCTGTAGAAGTAGAAATGTTTCAAGTTAGTATAGGATAACAGAAAAAGAAAACAAAA
>CANQNA010000132.1 GCA_947625005.1 uncultured Bacilli bacterium | reverse complement strand
ATTATAACCAACTTTTAAAGTACTAATTCCCGTTCTTGCTTTTTCTTCACTTTCTAAAGTAGCAATGAAATCTTTACCGCCTTTACGAATTGATTTTAATTCATCTAATTCTTGATTATAACCATCTTTTATTATATGTCCTTCTTTAATGGTAATAGGAGCATCTTCACTAATTGAAGCATCAATTAAAGAATATAACTCTTCATTAGTTATTAAATTATTTTCAAAATTTAATTGTTTTAAAATACTTTTAATATGAGGTAGAACTTTTAAAGAATTTTTAATTTGTAATAAATCTCTAGCATTTAGTGAACCACACACAACTTTAGCACAAAGTCTTTCTAAATCATAAATTTCATATAAATTATTACGTAATTCTTCTCTTAATAAAAATTCTTGATTTAATTTTTCTATTTTATCTAATCTTTTATTAATACTTTCTTTATTTCTTAATGGATTTAAAAGCATTTGTTTTAACATCCTACTACCCATAGCAGTTTTAGCTTTATCTAGTAACCAAATCAAAGAATTAGTTCGTTCTTTTTGTCTTAAAGTTTCTACTAACTCTAAATTTCTAACAGTATGGACATTCATTACAAGATAATCATTTCTTTCAATAAATTTAGCGTCATTCATATGATCTAAATCTTTTAATTGTTTAACATGTAAGTAATATAGAAGATATTTAAGAGCAATTTTACATCTCTCATCTTTTATATTTTTATAAAGTTCACTATATTCATTATCAAGTTCTTTATCATTAATGGAAATATTTATTCCATAATTATTTTTTAAATTATTTAATAGGGCTAAATCAAAATCATTTTTAACTACAACTTCTTTTAAGTTTAAACTTAAAATTTCTTCTATTAGATTCTTTTCTTCATGATCAATTAAAGTTACACATAATTCTCCTGTTGAAATATCAGCATAAGCAAGAGCATATTGATAATTAAAGTCAACTACTGCACCAATATAATTAGTATCTTTACTATCTAAAAATTCTAAATCAACCATTGTCCCTTTACTAACAATTTGCACAACACCTCTTTTAACTGTTCCTTTAGTCGATGCAGGATCTTCTAATTGTTCACAAATTGCTACTTTATAAGATTTATTAACTAATTTTTCAATATATTGTTTTGCTGCATGATGAGGAACTCCACACATAGGAACTCTTTCTTTTAATCCAGCATTTTTACCTGTTAAAGTTAACTCTAATTCTCTACTAGCAGTTTCTCCATCTTCAAAAAATAATTCATAAAAATCTCCAAGACGAAAAAATAATAATTCCTCTTCATGCTCATCTTTTATTTCCATATATTGTTTCATCATTGGTGAAAGTTGTTCTCTATCTACTTCATTTCTTTTCATTAAACCCCACACTCACTTTTTAAAAGTCGATTTAATTCAACGGCATATTCCATTGGCAATTCTTTTTTAAAATCTTTACAAAAACCTAAAATTAATAATTCTTTGGCACTAGCTTCACTAAGCCCTTTACTTTTTAAATAAAATAACTTTTCTTCACTTACTTTAGAAACACTAGCTTCATGTTCTAATGTGCTAGTTGTATTTTCTACAATATTTTGAGGAATTGTATCACTTTTACTTATTTCATCTAACAGAATAGTATCACATTTAATTGTCGCTTTTGCATTTGTAGCAGAAGATGTTATTCGAGTAGTTCCTCGATAATTACTAACTCCTCCATTTTCAGCAAGACTTTTACTTACAATATTACTTTTAGTATTTTTTCCTAAATGAATCATTTTTGCTCCAGCATCTAAATATTGTCCTTCTTTTGCATAAGCGATAGAAATAGAATTACCTTTTGCATTATCCCCTTTTAAAATACAACTAGGGTATTTCATAGTAACTTTACTTCCAATATTACCATCAACCCATTCCATTAAACCATTTTCTTCAACTATACTTCTTTTAGTAACTAAATTATATACGTCCTTACTCCAATTTTGGATAGTAGAATATTTACATTTAGCATTTTTCCCTACATAAATTTCTACAACCCCTGCATGTAAAGCATTTTTAGAATAACTAACAGCAGTACATCCTTCAATATAAGATAATTCTGCACCTTCATCAACAATAATAATTGTTCTTTCAAATTGTCCTAAAGAAGAAGATTCAATGCGGAAATAACTTTGTAATGGTCTATCTAACTTAGTATAAGGAGGAATATAAATAAATGTCCCTCCACTCCATAAGGCTCCATTTAAGGCAGTATATTTATTTTCATTATATTTAACTAAATTATTAAAATATTTTTTAAATAAATCAGGATATTTTTTTAAAGCATCATCTGTACTTAAAAAGATTACTTTCTTTTCATCTAATTCACTTAATTTATTATGATAAACTACTTCACTTTCCATTTGATTAGATACGCCACTTAAATATTTTTTCTCTGCATCAATGACTCCTAAAGTTTTAAAAGTATTACGAATATTACATGACACTTTATTCCAATCACTTTTTTGATCTTCTGTTTTTTTATAATAATTTATTTCACTAAAATCAAGGTCAATCTGAGGGCCAAAATGAGGATTTTCCTGTTTAAAAAATTCTTGTAAAGACTTTAATCTAAAATCTAACATCCATTCAGGCTCACCTTTTAATTTTGAGATTTTTGTTACTAATTCTTCATTTAATTTTTCCATTTAAATCGCCTAAATTTATTATACAAAAAAATTAAGCAAAATGGTAGTAAAAGGGCTTTTAATTATTTAAAAAATTAGCAATGTCTACAACATAAATTCCTTCATAAGTATAATCATCATGTTTAGTTCTAGCGATAAGCATTTTAGGATATGCATCTTTTATTTGAAGTAAAGAAGATACTTCTCTTTTAAAGGTCTCTTCATTGCTTATATCATCACAAACTTGTATATAAATTTTCTCATTTCTTTTTATAGCAACAAAATCTATTTCTTTATTTTTTAAGACTCCTACATATAATTCATAACCTCTTCTAAGTAATTCAATAGCAACTATATTTTCATATACTCTTCCATAATTTATATTTTTAGTTCCTAATTTAGCAAATTTTATAGCATGATCAACCAAATAATATTTATCTTGGCTTGATAAATATTTTTTCCCTTGAATATCATATCTTCTTATACGATAGAAAGCAAAAGCATTACATAAATATTTTAAATAATTATTTATTGTTTTATCAGTTATTTTACTAGTTTTATCTTGAGAAATAGTTTTAGCAATATTTCTCGCTGAAGTTAGATTGGAAATATTATCCATTAAAAAGTCATTTAAACTATCCATAATTTGAGAATTTCTAATATTATACTTTTGATTTATATCCCTAACAATTAAAGTATTATAAACTTCTTCTATATAATCATATTTTTCTTCTATATTATCATAAAGATAAGAACCAGCTAACCCTCCCTCTTGAAAATATTTATCAAAAGCCTCTTCTATATCCTGATATTTATAATATTTTAAAAATTCTTTAAAAGAAAAAGGATACATTTCTATTTTAAAAGTTCTTCCAGTAAAAAGTGTTGCCAAATCACTTGATAACAGAAACGCATTAGACCCTGTTACATATATATCATATTTTTCTTCAGCATGTAACCAATTTAAAGCTTTTTCAAAAGTCTCACACATTTGAATTTCATCAATTAACACAAAATTCTTTTTACCTTTTAAATATTTTTCATTAATATATTTATATAAATCATTATAATTTTTTAATTTATCAAAAGTTGGAGTATTAAAATTAATATGAATTATATTAGAACTTTTTATATTTTTTTCTACAAATTTTTTAAAAGCTTCTAATAATTTTGATTTCCCACTTCTTCTTACTCCAGTAATTATTTTTATATCTGGAGTTCCAATAACATTAACCATTTTATTTAAATAAAAATCTCTTTCAATTAATTTCATAAATTTCATCTCCTAAAAACATTATAACACTTATTCCGCAAAAATGCATTTTTTTCATTTTTGCGGAATAGAAAAAGAAGCCTAAGCTTCTAAAAATTATCTTTTTTCAATTTAATTGAATCGTTTATTACATTAATAAACTCA
>CANQNA010000131.1 GCA_947625005.1 uncultured Bacilli bacterium | reverse complement strand
ATATTTGAATTATCAAAAACATCTATTCTTTTAATATCTAAATTTAATAAATTTCCTAACTCTTCATTACTACCTTCAGTACGCATTTCTTCTTTTTGTAACATACTAAATTTATTTACTAAATTAATCTTAGCATTTTCATAAGCCATATCTAATAATTTTTTCTTTTGTCCTTTAGTTACAGTAACAAACTTTGTATCTATAACTTTACTTAAAACTTCAATATTAAATTCTTTATTAATAATTATTTCTTTAGGAATTTCATGTTTATTATAAAAATATGCAATAAAATATTCTAATTCATCTATTATATTATCTGTTAAAGGGGCAATATGATTTTTATGACCTACTAATTTACCATGCCTTATAAAAAATATTTCTAAACTAACATAGCCTTTATCATAATAATAATTAATAACATCTCTATTTACTAAATCATGTAATTCAACTTTTTGTTTTTCTAAAACTACAGTAATATAATTTAGTTCATCTCTAAGTTCTTTAGCTGCTTCAAAATTTAATTGTTCAGAATAAAATTGAATTTTTTCTATAATTTTATTTTTTAAAATTTCTTCATTACCTCTTAAAAAGCCTAAAATTTCTTCTTCCATTTGTTTTAATTTATTCTCATCTATGTTTTTTTCACAATAACCTAAACATTCTCCAATATGATAATATAAACAAACATTTTTGGGCATAGTTTCACATTTTTTTAAAGGATATAATCTATTAAGTAAATTAACAATTCTTCTTGCGGCATAAACATTAACATAAGGACCAAATAATAATTTATCTTTATGTTTTTTTATTTGTAAATATCTTACTACTTTTAAACTAGGATAAGGTTTTCTTTTATATTCAATATAAGGATAACTTTTATCATCTCGTAATAAAATATTATATTTAGGGTCAAACTTTTTAATTAAATTAATTTCTAAAATAAATGCTTCTAATTCACTTGTTGTAACAATATATTCAAAGTGATCAACTTCACTTACCATTTTGGCTGTTTTGCCTGTTACTTTTCCCGTAAAATAAGAATGTAAGCGATTGTGTAAATCTTTGGCTTTTCCCACATAAATAATTACATTATTCTTATTATACATCTGATAGCTTCCCGGTAAATGTGGAACAATTTTTAATTCTTCTTTAAACATATTTTCACCCCAATTCAATCCGTATATTACCATGTTTCCTTATTTTTTGCAATTAAAGAGAAATTATGCTAAAATGCCTTAAAGGTGAGATTATGAAACTTTTAAATAAAACAGAATTGACTGTGAAAAAGTCCAAATTTATTGCGTACTTTTATGAAATAAATGATAAATTGGAAGCGGAAGAAATTCTTGATTCTCTAAAAGAAGAACATAAAAAAGCACGACATATACCTTATGCTTATAAACTTAAAAATACGGCTAAAAAAAGTGATGATAAAGAGCCTACAGGAACTTGTGGGACTCCTTTGCTTACTTTACTTGAACGAAATAATTTAAACAGTCATTTAATTTTAGTTGTTAGATATTTTGGGGGTACTAAATTAGGAGCGGGAAATTTACTTAGAGCTTATTTAAATTGTGCTAATGAATGCCTTAAAATACAAGAATAAATATTGTTTTTTTTAATACAATTAATTAGGTGAAGTTATGAAAAAAATAAAACAATATTTAAAAATTTTAATTGTTCCTATTAGTTCATTCATTATAATACCTTTAATACTTAGTCTTTTCAATATTTTTGGTCTTAATATAAATAAAATTGTTCTTATAATTATTAGTGCCATTATTTTACTTACTACAGGCTTTTTAGTAGGTATTCATTCTGCCAAAAAAGGTTTTATAAATGGTTTAATAATTGGTTTAATCTTTTTAGCTTTTCTTCTAATTATTGGACTTATCTTCGGAGCTCAATTTAAAACTAGTACCATTGTTTATTATCTTATTTTATTAATGTGTAGTATACTAGGTTCAATACTAGGTATAAATAGAAAAAAAACAGAATAGTTCATAATTATTCTGTTTTAATTTACTTCATATGGAGTTGATTGTTCCAATATTGGCAATCTCCTATTGAAAATGAATGACTTGTTGTTTCACATGTTCCATTTTTATTATCTAATGCTATTTTTATTGTTCCGTCTCCCTGTACTCGCACTATATAATAACTTATGCCATATGAACTATTTTGTTTTATTGCATATAATAATATCTCACTTGTTGCATTAATTCCTTAGTTTTTCCATAATTATTCGTCTATTTTTTTATTCATTTTTATCTTTTCTCCTATTATATTTAATTTCAACATAAAAAATGTTTATTTCACTATACTTCTTGAATAACTGCTATAACCATTGGTTTACATTCCGTTTCAGAATAAAAATACTTGCTTAATTGATCTCTAATTTCTAATTTTATATTATTATAGTCCACATAATTTTCATTAATATTATTAAGAACAATATTTTCTGAAATCTTTTTAATTTCTTCAATCATTTCTTTAGAATCTCTTACATAAATAAATCCTCTTGTAATAATTTCAGGACCTACAAGTAATTTTTTTGTTGCTTTAGATAGAGTTACAGAAATTAAAACAATTCCATTTTCTCCTAACATTTCACGATCTTTAATAACTAATTCTCCTACATCATCTGTACTATTACCATCAATTAAAGTTTCATTAATAGGTATTGTTTCAAATTTATCTAAAAGTTTGCCATCTTTAAAAGTTACTACTTCTCCATTTTGTTTTAAAATAATATTTTCTGGTTTCATTCCTAAAGATAGGGCTAAATCAGCATTATTAACCATATATCTATAGTCTCCTTTAACAGGCATATAATACTTTGGTTTGACTAAATCTAACATTAACATCAAATCTTGACTAGAAGCATGATGTAAAATTTCTTTATCTTGAGGGATTGAAGCAATATTTGCCCCTAATCGAGCAATTTCATTTTCTATTCTAACTAAAATTTTCTCATTTTCATCATATTTAGGTTCAGCAAAAACAACTGTGTCTTCTTTTTTTAATTTTATAAACTTATCATATCCACTAACTATTTTATCAATAGCACTATAAGGTTTTTCTTTATCATCACAAACAAGCAAAATTGCATTATTATTTTCAATATGACTTAAATCTCCAATAATATTAGTATCAACGTTTAAATAATTATTTTCAATAGCCATATTTATAACATTTTGTAATTTTTTACCCATTATAACAATTTTACGATGAGAATTTTTAGCTGCTTCAAATATTTCTTCAATTGTATATAAATGAATTGGTAAAACTGTAAAAATCATTCTATTTTGTGTACGATTAATTAAATCTTTAAAAAATGTAGTTAGTTTATGATTAGGAGAGGTATGCCCTTTATATTCACTAAAAACTGATTCACTTAGTAAACACAATACTCCTTGTTTTCCTACATAAGCAACTTTTCCTAAATCCATATGATAACAATCACTCATACTAGGATCAATTATAAAATCTCCGGTATAACAAATTGCCCCATCTTTAGTATTTATAACATACATAACCGCATCAGGAACACTATGACTAACACTAATTGGAAAAACGGAAACATCTTTAAACATTATTTTCTTATGGGGCTTTATTTCCACAATCTTTTTTGCATCCATTCCATCTATTTCTAGATATTTTTTGGTATACCTAGTACAAAATATTTTTATTTCTGGAATAGTTTTAACTAAATCAAATACTCCTCCCATATTTTCAGGATGAGCATGAGTTAAAAATATTCCTACTATTCTTTTTCTATTTTGTTCTAAATAATCATAATTGGGCAAAATATAATCTATTCCATACATTGATTCTGTAGCATATTTTAATCCTGCATCAAGTATAAATATCTTGTTATCAACTTCTACAATATAGGTGTTTTTTCCATTTTCATTCAATCCACCCATACTAAAAATTTTTATTTTACTCATTAAATTCACTCTTTTCTAATTATTAAAGTTGTTTCGTTAAATAGATTATAGCAAAAAAAAAGGAATTTGTCTATTCATACATGAAAAATGTTAATCCTTTTTAGAAATGATACCAAGAAATTTTTTTAAAATGATACCTTTAATATATAATATTCATCCGAAAGG
>CANQNA010000130.1 GCA_947625005.1 uncultured Bacilli bacterium | reverse complement strand
TACATATATAATTTTACCACTTTTTTACACTTTTTTGTCTAAATATGACTTTTTGGGTTGCAATCATATATATATATGCAAGGCTTAAATTGAAATTTTGACAAAGATTTGTCAACAGAACAAAAATTTTGGTATTTAAAAAAAAGCAAAATAATTGTTTAAACTGAAGTTATTTTGCTTTTTTGTTTCTATTCATTTATTAAGGTTGGATAGCCATCGCTACCAAGTTTCCATCTGCTTAAAATATAATCATTTAAAATAGGATATTTTTCTTTCATATCAGCTTCTGCACTAGCAATATTACTATTTAAAGTATCAACGAATGTTTGATTTTTCATGTCTTGCTCTGTCATTTGAGTAGCATTAATAGATATAGTATTGACAGCAAAATCAACATTATCTAAATAATAAGCATGATCTATATTATAGATATTAGGATCAACTTTTTCATAATATGAAATACCAAGTGAATTATCAGCACTACCTTTTATATTTCCGCCATTGTAAACGTTGTTTATATATGAGGTTCCAGCAAAAGCCATTATGCCCACACTTATACCTGTTGTTTTAGAAACATTACCTAAATTATAGGAATTAACTATAACTCCTATTTTATTAGACATACCAATCAATCCACCTCCTATACTTTTTATTCCACTAATATTTCCACCATCTTCAGTATTAGTTTTATGAATGTTGTAAGAATTTAAAATATATGCTTCAGAGCCATTGCTATAGCCAATTAGACCACCTATGTTAAATCCATTAGCCCAAGTTTGGTCTATGTTTGTTATATTTCCAGTGTTATATACTTTATCTAATAAAACAATTTTAGAATCACCGCTACTATAACCAATAATTCCTCCCATACGCATTCCGTTAGTCACATTCCCTGTATTATAAGAATTTGTTATTTTAACAGTGTTTTCATTTGATGCATTAACTCCAATCAATCCACCTAAAGATAAGTTAAAATTAGTAGTAGTTTCAGTAATTTCATAGGTCTTAGTTTCATTTATAACTTCTCCAGTATTATAACTACTATCTATTGTTACTGATCCATCATTGCGACCTACAAATCCAGCCATATATAAATGACTGTTGGCAATATTAGCTGTGACATTCGCTTCATTTGAGGTATTAGTTAATAATAAAGTTCCTCTATTTCTTCCAATTATTCCACCAATATTATTACTCTTTTCATTTCTAACATTTCCATAATTATGAGAATCTTCAATATTTACAGTTATATTAAGATCAATTACTCCAATTATTTCTCCAACATTTGCCCCATTTGATACTTGGCTATAATTAATAGCATTATATATATTAGTATTATCATAGACACATCCAATTATTCCTCCGGCATTATATCCATTTGTATCACTTGATACACTACTTTCTTCTGATGCATCTCCAAATTGAACATTTTCTACTGTTGAATTATAAGAACTTCCAACTATTCCTCCGGTATTACTAGTTACTATTGTATGTATTTTTCCTGTTACGGTGAGATTACTAATTTTACTGTTTCTTATTGTCCCAAATAATCCTATATCATCATTAACTAATTTACTATTCTCAATGTATAAATTTTTTATTATATGATTCGTATTATTATATTTCCCTTCGAAATTTCCTTCAAACATTGTTCCTAGTCTTCTTCCTATAGGTCTAAATCCACTTCCTGTTGTAAGTTCGGTAATTAAAGGTTCATCTTGACTATTACCATTTATATCTCCAAAGGTTGTTCCATTATCATCTTCATAAGATGTTGGGTCTTGAAAATCTAAATCTTTTGTTAAAACATAAGTCATACCTGCTTTGTTATCTCCATCATTTACTTCGTTAGATAATCTTACTAAATCTTCAATAGATTCAATAAGGTATGGAAACTGTTCAGTTCCATTTTCTAAGACGTATTCTTCTTTTTGTATTATTACTTCTCCTGTTACTTGTTTTCCAGTATTTAGTTCTTGGTCCGTTGTAAGATTTACTAATACTATTTCTATTTCCCAGTTTTCTGTTGTACTTTGTAACCCTGATACTTCCCCTTCAGGTGGTATTACTGTTAATGTCGATTTTGCTATTTTTATTAGCCCACTTTTTTCGGTTATATCATATCCTTCTACTTTCTCTCCATTTATGGTTACACTTTTATTTGTTAGTTCTCCTATTGGCTCTTTATATACTCCCTCATCATTTTTTACTATCATTATTAATTCTGGTACTGGGGTATAGTCTTGTATTTTATCTTCTGTTTTTTCTTCTTCTGTTTTAAATACTAACGGTTGTTCTACACCTTCTTTTTTATATGATGAATACTTTAATTCATTACTCTCTATATTTACATATACATAATAGTCGGCTTCTGCACTATTAGTTGTACTATTGGCTGTTAAGGTTGCTGTTGCCTTTACTCCATCTCCTATACTATTTCCATTTTCAATAAAGTTTTGTTGATTGGCTTCTATTTTTATTTCGGTATTAGCTACATCTTCCTCTTTATTATGATTATCTACTATCTTTTTACTTTCATCTTTTACATCTACATCTTCCATTAAAAAGATTAAAGAGTCATTGGATGCTGCTTGAGCATTTATTTCAAATGCTTGTCCTGCTCCCATTTGTGCAATAAAGAAAGCGTATGTTGCTCCGGCAATAATTATTAATAATACTAGTACTCCTATTACTAATAACATTAAACTTTTTTTCTTATGTTCTTCTTGCATATTTTACTTCCTTTCTTATCTTAGTTTGTAAAGAATTCAGTTATTTTATTCTTATAGATATTATACATCTATAAAGGTGTTACGACAATATGTGGTATAAATGCTTTACACCTACTTTTCTCCCTAATTATATATATATATATATATATGCAAGGCTTAAATTGAAATTTTGACAAAGATTTGTCAGCTGAAACAAAAATTTTGGCATTAAAAAAAGCAAAATAATTCGTTCGGCAAATTTCGACATTATTTTGCTTAATTCTATTTTTTATTCATTTATTAAGGTTGGATAGCCATCACTACCAAGTTCCCATCTGCTTAAAGTATAGTCTTTTAAAATTGGATATTTTTCTTTCATATCAGCTTCTGCACTAGCAATATTACTATTTAAAGTATCTACGAATGTTTGATTTTTCATTTGTTGTTCAGTCATTGAAGTTGCATTAATACTAATGTTACTTGCCAATTCAACATTGTCTAAATAATAAGCATGATCTATATTATAGATATCAGGAGCAGCTTTTTGATAATAACCAATTGCATAAGAACTACTTTTTCCATTAATATTTCCAGTATTATAGACATTATTAATGTAAGTATTTACCATAATATATACTGTGCCAAAAGCGATTCCATCATCTTTACTTATAACTCCCTTATTAAAAGAATTAACTGCTACGTCAAGCTGAGTTGATCCTCCAATCAAGCCTCCGCTGCTATGTATTTGTCCTGATACATTTCCTTCATTATAGGAATTTAAAACATATGCATCAGAGTCTTTATTATATCCAATTAAGCCACCTATGTTAAATCCACCAGACCAAGTTTGATCTATATTAGTTATGTTACCAGTATTATATACCTTATCTAAGAAGGCAACAGAATTATTAGTATTGTAACCAATTATTCCTCCCATACGCATACCATTAGTTACATTCCCTGTATTATAAGAATTACTTATCTTTACTATATTACCATTGCTACTATTATTACCAATAATTCCACCTAAAGATAGGTTAAAACTAGTAATAGTTTCAGTAGTTTCATAGGTCGTAGTTTCATTTATAACTTCTCCTGTATTATAACTACTATCTATTGTTAAATTTCCAAGATTACGACCAATCATTCCCCCTATAAATGAACCATTATTAGGAATATTTGTAATAACTTTAGCTTCATTTGAAGAATTTTTTATAGAAACACTACTATTATTAATTAGTCCTATGACTCCTCCAATATATGTTCCTTTGGTGCTTCTAACTTCTTCATAATTATGAGAATCTTCAATATTTACCGTTAAATTATTAGCAATTCCTCCTATAATACCTCCAATATTACCTCCATTAGAAATATGGCCATAATTAATAGCGTTATATATATTAGTATTACCATAGGCACATCCAATTATTCCTCCAATTGAGTAACCATTTGTATCACTTGATACACTACTTTCTTCTGATACATCT
>CANQNA010000129.1 GCA_947625005.1 uncultured Bacilli bacterium | reverse complement strand
ACCTCTGTTGGGGAAGAAAAATTATATAATATTGTAAATGACTAGAACTGGAAAGAACGTTCCGCGTCCGTTGGGCCTGCGTGTCCAGCGACGCGAGTGGATAAATGGTTTTTATTTTGGAATTATATATCTATAAAATTAGGTAAGCGCTCAATAAAAAGGCGTATTGCTCTCTCCTACAGAACGCTAACACATTAAAAAATTTTAAATAAACAATTTAAATTTTGGAAAAAATTTTAAAAATAAATTTAATAAAAAGAAGCAAAATAATAATAGATAAAATTTTATTTTATCAAAAAAAAAGAGGAGGTAAAGTTATGTCAACAAACAGAACAATTATCTCTGATAAATTAAGAGAAGAAATTGCCAAAGAGCTTGGCGTATATGACCAAGTAAAGCAAGATGGCGGATGGGGAAATGTACCATCAAAAACTTGCGGAAATATTGTAACCAAAGCGATTGAAATAGCAAATAGAACAGCAGAAAATCGTTAGGAATAGCAAAAGGAAATCTAATATTTTAGGTTTCCTTTTTTAGTTATCTAGAAAATAATAATAATTATAATAATGTATTTAAAATAAAAAATAAATAATAAATAATAAATAATAAATAATAAAAATTAAATAATAAATAATCATTTAATAAATGGATAAATAAATAATAATTAAAAGTATAATTAAAAATAATTAATTAAATATAAAATAAATAAATTAAAATATATTATTTTTAAAAATAATATTAAAATTATTTTAATAAAATAAATTAAAAAATAAAAAATTTTTAATTAAAAATAAAATAAATATAAAAAATTAAAAATTAAAAATATAAATATTATAAATTAATTATTAATTGATACTATAAATTAATAAAATAAAAATAATTTTTATTTTATTTTTACAAATTATTAATTTTATATAAAAAATAAATTATATAAAACCAATAAGGTACAACAAAAAGACAATCTACAATTTTAATGAATAAAAACGCAATTTATCAAACGAAAAAATAATTTAACTAAAAACACATGAAAAATATAAAAAATAAGTAATTAATAGACCAAAAATCAAGCCGAAAAGCCTTCGGAATAAAGCGAATTTAGAAAACATGAAAAGTAAGAAAAAATAACAAACCAATTTACATAAAATTTTAAGATTGAAAAATTAAAACTTGCAAATATTTTTTAACGCTAAATTCAAAAAAATATTTACAATTTGACAATATAATAAAAAATAATAAAATAATGAAAAAATTAAATGAAAAAATAAAATAAAAAATACATATTCCATCTTTTAAACTGTTTTAAAAAATTTATATTGCAGATTATAATAAAGTAGCATATAATAGCAAAGAACAAAAATAAACTAATTTTAATATACATTATATAAGGAGGAAAAAATGAACTCTAATATTACAGTTGCAAATATTATAGAAGTAACAAAAGGAAAACTAATTTGGGGAAAAGAAAATATAATTTGTGGAACTTTTTGTAGAGATACAAGGCAAATACAAAAAGGCCAAGTATATGTAGGAATACAAGGAGAAAATTTTAATGGAAGTGAACTATATGAAGAGGCATTACAAAATGGAGCAACAGTATGCTTGCTACAAAATGTAGAAATAAACAAAGAAAACTTACATAAATACGAAAACTGTGCAATTATTTTAGTTGAAAACACAGTAAAAGCACTTCAACAAATAGCAGCATATAAAAAACAAATTTCAAAAATTCCTGTAGTTGCTATCACTGGTAGTGTAGGAAAAACAAGCACAAAAGACATGGTAGCTAGTGTTCTTTCACAAAAATATAAAGTATTAAAAACACAAGGAAATCATAATAATGAAATAGGCATGCCATTAACAATATTAAGTTTGCAAGATGAAGAACTTATGGTACTTGAAATGGGAATGAACTCCTTTGGAGAAATTAGTTTACTTACAAACATTGCAAAACCAGATGTAGCAATTATTACAAACATAGGAACAGCACATATTGGAAAATTAGGCTCTAGAGAAAACATTTTAAAAGCCAAATTAGAAATTTTAGAAGGTCTAACTCCAAATGGAACTGTTATTATTAATCATGATAATGACTTATTACACTCATGGTATGAAAAAGAGAAAAAGAATTATAAAATTATCACTTATGGAATTGAAAACGGAAGTGATATTCAAGGAACAAATATACAATTAAACGAAAACGGTAGTACATGTAAAGTTGACATAAATGGAAAAACATACACTATAAATATACCTGTAGGTGGAGAACATTTTGTATCAAATAGTTTGTGTGCAATAGCAGTTGCTCAAGTTTTTAATATTCCAATGGAACAAGCATTAAAAGGAATTGAACATTTTGAATTAACCAAAAAAAGAATGGAAATAAAAAAAGCAAAAGTAGGAGCAACAGTAATTAATGACTGCTATAATGCTAACTACGATTCAATGAAGGCAGCACTTACATATTTAGGTAGTTTACAAAATGAAAGAAAAATCGCTGTTTTGGGCGATATGTTAGAACTAGGTGCTTATAGTAAAACTTTGCATGAGCAGGTAGGGGAAGAAGTAGTAAATAACAAAGTTTCACTTCTTGTTTGTGTAGGAGAAGAAGCAAAATATATTGCAAAAAAAGCAGAAGAAAAAGGAATGAAAAAAGAAAACATTTTCTGTTTTATAAATAACCAAGAAGCAATTAGGTTTTTAGAAAAAAATTTGCAAAAAGAAGATGCAATACTAATAAAGGCTTCTAATAGTTTGAATTTTACACAAATATGTGAAGCAATTTGCGAAAACAATTAGAAAAGTAAACAAAAAACCCTAGAATTATGTAAACACAAAAAGAGGAATATTTGCGCGAAATAAAACAAATATAATGTAAGTCATATATAGTAGACTTTAAATACTATAAATATATAAAATCAGGAGGGTATGATAAAAAGTCATACAATAAAATTATGAGTAAAACAAAAATAGGAGTAATTTTCGGCGGAATGTCAACAGAACATGACGTATCCATTGTATCTGGTACATCTGTAATTAAAAATTTATCAAAGGAAAAATACGAAATTTTTCCGATTTATGTAGACCAAAAAGGGATATGGTATCATTATGAAAAACCAATTTCAGAAATTGAAATCTTATCAATAGGGGAAAAGCCAAACCCAATTACCAAAGTTACAAATGAAATAGAATTTCTTAAAACTTTAGACGTTGTTTTTCCCGTACTTCACGGTTTATATGGCGAAGATGGAACTATACAAGGCTTATTAGAATTACTTAAAATTAAATATGTTGGTTGCAGAGTGTTAGCATCTAGTGTATGTATGGATAAAGTGTATACAAAAGTTATTTTAGAAAAAGCAAGAATACCACAAGCTAATTATTTTTACATAAAAATTATAGAAAACAAAATACATTATGTAGACCAAAATTTTCAAGAAGAAGAACTTTCATTTGAAAGTTTAAATAAAAAAGTAGAAGAAAAATTGCATTACCCTGTATTTGTAAAACCATCAAATTCAGGCTCTTCCGTAGGAATTAAAAAGGCAGGAAACAAAGAAGAATTACAAGAAGCAATACAAAACGCAGCAAAATATGATTACAAAATATTAATAGAAGAAAATATAATAGGAAGAGAAGTAGAATGTGCTGTTTTAGGAAATACGCAAGTAGAATCTACTTGTGTAGGTGAAATTTTGCCAGCAGAAGATTTTTATACTTTTGATGCAAAGTACCAAAACGCAGATTCAAAAGTAATAATTCCAGCAGATATTCCAGAAGAAAAGCAAGAAAAAATTAGAGAATTAGCCGTAAAAGCCTTTAAAGCAGTAGATGGAAAAGGTTTATCAAGAGTAGACTTTTTTATAGAAAAACAAACACAAAAAGTTTACATAAATGAAATTAACACTATGCCAGGCTTCACACAAATTAGTATGTATCCAAAGTTATGGGAACAAATGGGGCTAAGTTATGCAGAATTATTAGATAAATTAATTGAACTTGCCTATTAAAGGGAGGAAAAGTTTGTTATGTACGAAGAAATACAAAAAGAATTACAAGCAAAACTATCAGAAAAAAGATTTTTGCATTCTATAGGAACAATGAAAATGGCACAAAAATTAGCAATACAACACGGAGAAGATGAAAATATAGCTGTGCTAACTGGACTACTTCATGATATAGGTAAAGAACTTTCAAATGAAGAAAGC
>CANQNA010000128.1 GCA_947625005.1 uncultured Bacilli bacterium | reverse complement strand
AAAGAAGTTTTATACGTAGTATAAACTCTTCTCTTTTTCCTTTGTTTTTTTACTCCAAACTGTCAAACTCCCGACTTTTTTCTCACAGTCTTTCATATGAAAAGCTCTCTTTTTATTGTACCAGTTTTTGACAAAAATTTTGTGGCAATTATGAGATTAACAATTTATTTATAAATAAGTAATTTATCAAAAATATTTCTTTTTCCTAAATTTTATAGTGCTAAATCATAAAAACGAAAACTGATTACTAAAACAAGCATTAGAAATTATTTAAAAATTTAACAAAAGTATGTTATAATTATACCAAAATAAAGAATGGGAGAGTATTATATGACAAAAAAGCAAAAGTTTTACGCTGTGAAAAAGGGCAGAAATTTAGGAATATTTGATAATTGGAGCGATTGTACCGCTTCTATTACTGGTTTTCAAGGTGCTGAATATGAGGCTTTCCTTTCAAAAGAAGAAGCACAAGCATATTTAAATGGAGAAGATTTTATTTTTAAAACAATAATAAAACCGCTACTAGATGAAAATAAAACGGTTGCTTTTGTTGATGGTTCGTATAATGAGAATAAGCAGGCTTATGGTTCTGGTGTATTTATAATCTCTCCTGATGGTCATGAGACAAGTTTAAGTCAAAAAGGTAATAATAAGGCTTTAATCGAATTGAGAAATGTCGCAGGTGAAATCATCGCCGTTTATGCTGCGTTAGATTGGGCCATTTCAAATCAAGTTGAATCAATAACAATTTTTTATGATTATGAAGGAATAGAGAAATGGGCAAATGGATCTTGGAAGGCCAAAAATAATCTTACATCTAGGTATAAAGAAGTTATAGATGAAAGAAAAGATATTTTAAATATAGAATTTTGCAAAGTCAAAGGACATTCAAATAATAAATATAATGATATTGTTGATTCTCTTGCAAAAGGTGCGATTGAGAATAAAATTTTTAACAATTATGGTGCAAACGGATATGAAGTAAATGCAACTGAGGATCAAATTGACAACTTGGTAAATGAGCTCAAACTGCAATATCAAGGATTGAATTTTCAGAAAATAGATCCCCAGTACAATAAAGTGATGTGGAAGTTAACTTTAAACAAAGATAATTTGAATTTAAGTTTGTATAAGCATTCAAAATTGGTTGTTCAGGGTAAATTGACAAATTTATTTCAACTATTTACTAGTTGTCTTATTGAATCAATAGACTGCGGCGATTTTACACAAATTTTAAAAGATGCCTATCGAATTAAGATAAATAGGTCTGATGTAAACGAAAAATTAAAAAAAGCATTGCCTAATATAAAAACTCAATTATCTGATAATATGCAAATCATTTTACAACAAACAATGATTGATTTAGAAAATTATGCTTCTAATGATATAGAATTTACAAAATATACTTTTAATGCATTTAGAGCTTTGGATGGTGCTTTGAAAATAATGTTGTTTAGAAATAACATTCCGTTATCTAAAAAGCACACGTATGATATGTTTGATTTAGATAAATCGCAAAACAAACATGTTCTAAAGGCCAAATGGATTAAACAAACAGCTACGAATGATGTTCAAGGAATCGAGGAATGTTATAACTATTTTTATAATAATCGTCACACTCTGTCACATTTTGGCATCATAATGTTCAATACTAATAATGACAACACACGTTTTATTAACACGAAAAAGGATGCGAACGATATAATTACACAAGTTTTGTCTTTAATAAATAGGTATTTATAAATAAGGATTTTTTATGGATAATATTGTTATAGAAAAATTAATAAACAGCAAATATAATTATTTAGTTTTCAGCACTACGGTTGAAAGCCCTATTTTTTTCATAGATAAAATATTAAAAAAGATAAATCGCTCAGATAAAATTAAAATTGTTTTTGACCAACTTTTACAAACTGGCGATAACGTAAATAGGTTTTTAAGTTTTGAAGTTAAAGAAAAAATAGATTACGGTTCGGCAAAAGTTTTAAAAGATGATGTAGAGGAATTGAAGGTATATATTTCTAATTATTTATTTAAAAATCAGGATGTTTTAAAGTATTGTATTTTACTTACAGAGCAAAAGAAAATTATAGAAAATGGAGGCATAATATAATTGGACCAATCAATTAAAAATGCCTTAGAAAATAATCAATGGGGAGAAGTTGTAAAACTTATAAACGAAAAACCAAAACTTGATAATGAACTATTGTCAACTCTTGGTTGGGCTTTGTCACGTTTAGGGAAATATGATGAAGCAATTGATTGTTTCGAAAAATTAATTAAGGAAGACCCTAATAGTGCAAAATGGCACTACATGAAGGGTTATCAGTTTTATATGCAAAAAAATTATGAGAACGCTGTTAATGAGTTCTTATTAGCTCTTGATTTATATCCACAGTATTTAGTAGTTAAATACAGATTGGCTTATTCATATTTACAAATTGCTGGAGCATATTTAAAATTTACAAAAGATACGTTTTGGAAAGCTTTAGGACAATTAAAGGAATGTCACAAAATTTATGAAAAATATTCTACGGATCAACAAGAAAAAGAAAAAAGCACTTATTTTGATATATGTTTTCTACATGGTAAAACTATTCAAGATATGAATGGCAAGCAAAAAGAATCTCTAATCTTACTAAAAAGGGCACTATCTATAAAAGATGACGAAGATTGTAAATATGAATTAAGTAAAACTTATTTTATTGCTAAAGAATTGGATAAAGCATTAGAATGTTTACCAAATTCTTCTAAATTTTATGTAAAAGAATTGAAAGCAAATATTCTGTCAGAACAGAAAAAATTTGAAAATTCTAATTCCATCTTGCTTTCATTGATAAAACAGAGAAAAAAAGATTATTTGTTTGCAAAATTGGCGGATAATTATGTGCAACTTGGAGAAATTATCGAAGCGTTAAATTATGCAAAATTGGCAGTAAGTTATGGTAAAAATAATTATAAAAATTATTTAATACTTGGCACAATATATTTTAAAAATGGTCGGTATAAAACAGCCATAAATAATCTAGTGAAGGCAAACGACATTAAAGTTAAAATGTTTAAAATTTCTTGTCCCGAGGCTAATCAATTAATTTTTAAAATAAATGAGTTAACTGCTAATCATCCTTCTGATTCTTGTTCAACAAAATGTAATATAGGAATCATAGAATATTATAATGATAAAAAGGGATATGGATTTATTAACGACCATGCCAATGGCAAGATATTTTTTCATATTACAGAGATTGAAGATTTCGGAAAAAATAAAGTCCAGTCCGGAATAAAGGTTTCCTATAATATAATAGAATCCCCCAAAGGTCAAGCTGCAATCAATATAGTTTTATTATAGAAATGTTGTTACTATTTCAACGATTTTTGATTTTTGTTTTAGATTAAGTGCAAGAGATTGAGATTAGAAAAATGAGTCTTTGTTTGTGTTGAGCATTCAAACACAAGGCGTGTAATGGCAGTCTGAATATCAACATTGAGAACAAAATTCTTCTGAAAGGTAAATTATTAGTAAATGTTTTAATGAAAAAGATTTAGATGAAAGGCAAGAATATTTTCCTACCAAATGCTCAAGTATGCTATGCATCAAGAAATATGCCTTTTGACTACCATACAATTATTTAATATTAACACTTGTTAATTCTTAACTTATAAATTTGTAAAAAATTACAAATTTAGCTGTTAAGAAATTGATTCTTACATATTTTAAGAGCAATATAAAAAGCAAGGAGATTTTATTTATTCTCGTACAATTAAAATTTAAAACTTTCTTTCTTTTTATAAAGCAAGCAGAAAGCATTCTATCTATGCAAAAATATAAGAATTGATAGTTTCTTTAAATTCTTGTGTAAATATTAAAGCAAATGTTTCTTGCAATTTTAAAGTTATTTGATGAGCTATTTTATCACCTGTAATAGGTTTCAAATATTCAATCATTTTTCCTGGATTAAATTGTTCATCACCTTTGAAAGCAGAAGTATACATTTCTTTAACATTTTTTAATGACACAGATTTCTTTTGCCCACAAAAGGACTCAATATATTTATTAATTAGCTGAAAAGCAAAAGTTAATTAAAGAAGGAAAAATAAAAAAAGAAAAGAATGAATCTTATATCTTTAAAGGTGACGATAATTGCTATTATGAGAAGATAGGAATTAATAATCCTATAAAACTAGAAGATTTACCTTTTGATATACCTGAAAA
>CANQNA010000127.1 GCA_947625005.1 uncultured Bacilli bacterium | reverse complement strand
TAAAAAATAATTAATAAAAATATTTTACTTTAGACATTATGTTCTAAAGTTTTTTTATATTAATTTACAAAGTGAAAATTAAAAAACATTGACACAACTATAGACTTATGTGTTAAAATAATATTGTCAAGAATATTGATTTATTCACATCATAAATAGAAAGCTTTTATACAAAAAAGGAGGAAATAAAATGAATAAAAAAATCGTAGGGGGGGGGGCAGTATTAGCAATAGTAACAATAATGTTACTAGGAATAACATATGCCTTCTATAAAACTCAAATAACAGGGAATACAAAAACAGAAAGCTTAAATGTAACAAGTAAAAAAATAAGTGTAGAGTATCAGGATAATGATCCTAGTGTAGTAACTAATCAAACAGTACAACCGGGAAGTACAATAGAAAAAACATTTAAAGTAGTAAATACAGGAGACGAAGCTGCAAACTACAGTATAAAAATAAGTAATGTGACAAACAATTACAATAGACAAACCGATTGGACATATAAATTAGAAAATACAGAAGAAGTAAAATTAGCAAGTACAGTATCAAGTGGAAGTGATACAGAAATAGCAAGCGGATCAGTGCCAGCGACAGAATCATATATAGTAGGAAAAGAGACAGTAGATAGCAATCATACAAAAACATATAAATTAACGATAACATATGCCAATCCAAAAGAAGTAAGTCAAAACGAAGATCAAGGGAAGACATTAAAATTTAAGATAGATATAGACGAAGAGACAACAACATTAAAAGAGGCAGTATTAAGAGATGAACATGTAACTACTGTGAAAATAGGAACAACATCTAAAACAGATCCAGGAAAGAAACCAAGTGAAGCAACAGAAAAAGAATTAGTAGAAACGCCAGATGATTACGGAAATAGTCATATATATAGAGGAAAAGTAGACCATAATTATGTAAGTTTTGCCAAAATGTGTTGGAGGATAGTGCGAGTAGATGGAAATGGAAATATAAAATTAGCATTAGCAAACGAAGGAGACTGTAATAGTACATCAACAAGTTCAGGATACATACATAATAATGGTTCATTAAAGACACAAGCATTCAAAAGTGAGCCACATAATGATATACAATATGCAAGATATACATTGAGTGATATAAAGAAGACCATTGACGAATGGTATGAAGACAAAATTAAAGATGGAAATGACAAAATAGTAGTAAATGCAGAATGGTGTCAGGACATGAGCGTAAGTAGTACAACATCAAGTTATGTATATTTTGGAGCAAGAAAAAGAATATATCCTGCGACAAGTGCAAATCCAAGTTTGATGTGCAATTTCACATCAGATCAAAATGTACCAGAACAGTATAAAACTTATAAATCAGAGAAGTTTAATGCAAAGGTAGGATTATTAACAGCAGATGAATTGGCATTTGCAGGGTCATCTTGGAGTGGAACTAATAATTATTATTTAAAAGATGAAGCAAGTAGTAATTGGTATTGGCTTTTGTCGCCTAGCAACTTCTACTTATCGAGTAGCCTCCCGAACGTGTTCAGCGCGTACAGTAGTGGTTATTTGAGCAACGGCAGCGTCGGCAACGTGGGTGGTGCTGTTCGTCCCGCAGTAGTTCTTCAATCTGGAGTAGCAATATCAGGTGGTGATGGATCAAAAGGAAAGCCATACATAATAAAAAGTGTTGAATAAAGCAAACTTGTTTGCGACAAAATAATCTTGAATCTTTAAAATCCCGTGAAACCCTTTTCACGGGATATTTTTTTGTCTTCTTTTTCTTGACAATCATCTCTTTATTTTTTAAGATAAGAATAGATTATAAGCTAGGAGAGTAAACTTACGTAAGTAAGTTAAAGGTAGGAAAAAGGAGTTTTTTTTATGAGTAAAATGTATGAAAATTATTTAGAATTAAAGATGAAATCAAAGAAAGTTATGTATTTGTTTGAATGTGGTAATTTTTATATATTTTTAGCAGATGATGCAGAAAAAATAAGCAAGATGTTTGATTTAAAGTTAACTCCTTTTGCAAATAATATAAAAAAATGTGGATTTCCTAAAAATTCTTTTGTGAAATACATGCAAATATTTAAAACAAAAAAATTAAAAATACAGGTTATTGAAAACAATAAAAAAGAAGAAAAAAATATAGAAAAAGAAAATATAAATATTGTAAATACTATTAGAAATGTTGACTTAAATATGATTTCTCCAATGGAAGCATTTGAATTATTGAAAAAATTGAAAAATAATCTTGAATAAATTATTTATTGACAAATAAAATTTATTTTTTTAATATGTAAAAAGGGAATATGCTATAAGCTTAGTGGGGTTGTATGAGTTTTGAGGCTTTTGTCGCCTAACAACTTCAACTTATCAAGTAGCAACCCGAACGTGTTCAACGCGAACAGTAGTGGTAATTTGAACAACAACAACGTCAACAACACGAGTGGTGCTGTTCGTCCCGCAATTTCAGAGAAAAAAAGGCAAACGCATGACGTTAAGTTATAGTGGAGGGAGCCGACCTGAAACAAGTATATTTCCTAATAGAATAAATCTATTAAATACTAGAGCTATAAAAATAAGGGTGTTAGTAAAATAATTGAAAGGGCGTTTATTTTTTATAGCTCAATTCTTATGGAGTTTGTTATGAATAATTTAGTTATTTTAGATAAAGAAAAATATTTATTAAAATATATAGAACAATTTATTTTTTCTTCATTCCCTAAAACTGATTTAGGTCTTAAATTTAAAATAGAATCTAATATGTATGATATGATTGAAAACACAATACGTTCCAATATAAATGTTGGAAATATAAAAAATAAATATCAAAAAGAAATTCTTATAAATATTGCATTATTAGATTTTTATTTTGGGGTAATTTTTGAGAAAAAAATTATTATAAAAAAAAGATTTTTAACTTGTATAAGAATGCTTTCTGAAATTGAAAGAATGGTTAAGGCTTGGATGAATAATGAAGCGAAAAAATAATTTATATGACGAAATGCTTAATTATGAAAAAGCATTAGCAATGTATAAAAAAATAAAAAGAAATTGTAAAAACAAGGATGCTATTTTTCGTTTTTCTTTAAATTTAAATCAAAATATTTTTAATATTTTAGCCTTGCTTAAAAAAGAAAATTATCAATTTAAAAAATATAGTATTTTTATGATAAAAGAACCAAAATATCGAATAGTTATGAGTGAAAATATTAGTGATAAATTAGTTAATCATATGGTAAGTAAATATATTTTAATCCCTGCTTTAGAATCAAAATTGTGTGACTGTAATATTGCTACAAGAATTGATAAAGGGAGTAAATATGGAATTAATCTATTTTTGAATTTTATTAAACAAATAAGAGTTTCAACTAATGATATTTATGTTTTAAAAATAGATATTAGTAAGTATTTTTATAATATTGATCATGAAATTTTACTTAATAAAGTAGAAAGATATCTTAAAGATAAAAAAGCTTTAAATTTATTAAAAAAAATAATTGAAACTTCTGATGAAAAATATGTAAATATTGCTATTAATTATATAAAATATTCACAAATTAGAGAAGTTAAAAAAAGTAAAATATCAGAAAAAGAAAAGAAATTAAAAATTGACCAAATAAAGAAATTGCCTATATATAAAAAAGGGAAAGGTTTACCTATAGGGAATATGGCTAGTCAAATTTTGGCTATTTTTTATCTAAATGATGTAGATCATTTTATTAAAGAAAAATTACATATTAAATATTATGTTAGATATATGGATGATTTATTAATTTTTGATAGTGATAAAGAAAAGTTAAAAGAGTATTTTTATTTAATAAAAAAAGAAATAAATGATTTAAAGTTAGAAGTTAATAAAAAATCTAATATTTATTCTTTAAAAAAAGGAGTAGGTTTTTTAGGATATGTTTTTAAATTAGAAAAGGGGAAATTATTAATTAGATATAATAATCAAACTATAAAAAAAATTATAAGGAAATTAAAAAAATTACGAAAAAAAGATGAGGAACAATTTTTAAGAAGCTATGGGAGTTATCAAGGTTATTTTGTTCTTTCTAACACAGATATGAAAAATAAAATAAAAAAAACTTTTGAACAAAATTAAAATTTTTAAATGTAAAGTCGTTTGTTTTTTAATCTTTTATTTGCTATACTAAATTAAGGTGGTTATAGTGCAAGATGTTATAAAGAAGATCCATGATTATAGTCTAGAAGATATAATGGGGAAATGTTTTGGAAGATATTGTAAGACAATTATTTTGG
>CANQNA010000126.1 GCA_947625005.1 uncultured Bacilli bacterium | reverse complement strand
CTAATATTTATCTTTTAATAAATAGAATGATGGATAATGAAGCTATTTTAGCTTTAAAAAAATTAGATTTATCTTTTGTTAAAGGAATCTTTTTTGAAGATGTTGGGGTATTTCAAGCTTTAAAAGATCAAAATATTCCTTTAATATATAATCAAATGCAGTTTGCTACTAATAAATTAAGTATTAATATTTGGCTTAAAGATTGTTTAAGTGCTGTTATAAGTAATTCTTTAACTAAAGAAGAAATTATAGAAATAGTTAATTCAGCTAAAAAGCCTTTAATTTTAAATGTTTTTGGGAAAAATATGGCAATGTATTCAAGAAGAACTCTTTTAACAAATTTTAATAAATATATGGATTTAGATAAAACTAATATTTCAGAAACTTATTTAGAAGAACTAGGAACAAAAACAGAATTTTTAGCAAGAGAGAATAAATATGGAACAGTTTTATTTAAGAATATTTATTTTGATTATACAACTATTTTAAAAGATATTAATGATGATAATATTTTAATGTATTATATAAATAATGTGGATTTAAGTGTAGAAGATATTAAAAAGGTTTTAAAAGGGAAATTTGACAAAAGTGATAAAGGATTTTTAGAGAAAAAAACGATATTTAAAGTAGGTGATAAAAATGCTTGAATTACTTAGCCCTGCAGGAGATTTGGAAAAATTAAAATTTGCTTTACTTTATGGAGCAGATGCCGTATATATTGGGGGACAAAATTTTAGTTTAAGAGCAAATGCTAAAAACTTTAGTTTAAAGGAGATAAAAGAGGCTGTTGAATATGCACATAAATTAAGAAAAAAAGTTTATGTCACTGTTAATATTGTTTTTCATAATGAAGATACAAAAGATTTAGAAGAATATTTATTATATTTAGATAAAGTTCAAGTTGATGGAATTATAGTTAGTGATATTTTAGTAATGATACTTCATCAATCATTAAAGTTAAATTTAGAATTACATATTTCTACACAAGCTAGTATTATGAATTATGAAGCTGCTTTATTTTATAAAAACTTAGGGGCGAAAAGATTAGTTCTAGCTCGAGAATGTAGTAAAGAAGATATAAAAAAAATAAAAGAAGAAACTCAATTAGATTTAGAATGTTTTATTCATGGAGCTATGTGTACAAGTATTAGTGGTCGTTGTATATTATCTAATTACTGTACCTTAAGAGATTCTAATAGAGGTGGTTGTGCTCAAGTTTGTCGTTGGACTTATGCTTATTTAAATGAAAATAAAGAATTAATAACTGATAAAGTATTTTCTATGACTCCTAAGGATTTAAATATGGTTCCTTTTATTAAAGAAATGATTGAAATAGGAGTTAATTCTTTTAAAATAGAAGGAAGAATGAGAAGCATTTATTATATTGCTACAGTTATTTTAATCTACCGAAGATTAATTGATAAAATAGTAAATAATACTTTGGATAACGCATATACTATTTATTGCTTAAATATATTAAATAGATGTGCTAATAGAGAAAGTGCTCCGCAATTTTTTGATAAACTACCTACAGAGAAAGAACAATACTTTTTAGGAAGAAAAGAGGAAAGTAATCAAGATTTTCTAGGCTTAGTAATGGATTATCAAAATGGTATTGTAACATTAGAAGTACGTAATTATTTTACTAAAGGAGATGAGGTTCAATTTTTTGGACCAAATATAGATACTTTTAATTTTATAATACCAGATATGTTTGATGAAGAAGATAATATTGTAAGGGTAGCTAATCATCCAAAAATGCTAGTAAAATTCCCTTGTCAAAAGGCTTTAAATAAGTACGATATGATGCGAGTAAAAGTATTTGACATTTAATCTATTTTGTAGTATTATTAAGCAGATTAAAGAAAGGAAGTTGCTACGTGGCAAATAAAAAAGATGTGTTATTGACGGCTGAAGGTTTTTTAGAATTAGAAGCCGAATTAAATAAATTAAAAAATGAAACTAGAAATGAAATTATAGAAGCTATAAAAGAAGCTAGAGCTTTAGGAGATTTATCTGAAAATGCTGACTATGATGCTGCTAGAGATGAACAAGCAAAAGTTGAAGCTCGAATTAAAGAATTAGAATATATGTTAGAAAATGCTCAAATTATTGAAAAACAAGGAAATCATGAAGTAAGTGTAGGAACAACTGTTACTATTGAGTATGTTGAAGATGAAGATACTGAAGTATATCAAATAGTTGGATCATTAGAAGCTGATCCATTTGAAAATAAAATATCAAATGAATCTCCAATTGGAAAAGCGATTATGAATAAAAAAGTTGGAGATATTATAAGTGTAGAAAGTCCAACAGGAAGTTATAATATAAAAATTGTTAATATTGCTTAACAATTTTTTAATTACTTAATTTTAAAACTAGACTTCTGCTTTTTTATTTTAAATGTTATACTTATAAAAAGGAGGAATAATATGTATGCTTTAGTTTTGCTCGAACGTCGCATTAAAACTTTAGATCATATGTTTACATATAAAATTCCTCTTAATATGAAGGTTTCCATCGGTTCTCGAGTTAAAGTTCCTTTTGGAAATAGTATTATAATGGGAATTGTGATGGATATTGCTTCTACTACAGAAATAGATGCTAAAGAAATTATTGAAGTAAGTGATGAAACATTAAGTTTAAATCAAGAATTATTAGGTTTAGGAAAAGCGATTAAAGAAGAGACTCTTTGCAGTTTAATGAGTGCATATCAAGCAATGCTACCAACATCTTTAAAGATAAGAAAAACTTCTAATAATTATCAATTATATGATGAATTTATAGTTTTAAATAAATCTAAAGAAGAAATTTTAGAATTTATTTACAAAAATAAAAGAAGGAAAGTTCAAAATGAAGTTTTAAATAAACTTATTAGAGAAAAACAAATAAATAAAAAAGAAGTAAGTTTAAGTGTGGTAAAAAAATTAATTGAAAGTAATTTAATAAAAATAATCAAAAAAGAAAAATATCGAATTAATATTTCTCCAGAAAAAATTAAAAAAAATGATTTAACTGCTGATCAATTAAAAGTAGTAAACTCAGTTAATTTAGAAGAATTTAATACGTATTTATTATATGGTGTAACTGGTAGTGGGAAAACAGAAGTTTATATGTCTTTAATTGAAAAAGTTTTAAAGGAAAAGAAAACTGCTCTTGTGTTAGTTCCTGAAATAAGTTTAACAACTCAAATTATAAAACGTTTCTATGAAAGATTTTCTAGTAACGTAGCAATATTACATTCGGCTCTAACAGAAGGGGAAAAGTATGATGAATATAAAAAAATTAGGAGAGAAGAGGTTTCTATAGTTATTGGAACTCGTAGTGCTGTTTTTGCTCCCCTAAAAAACTTAGGAATAATTATTATAGATGAAGAACATTCATTAACTTATAAGCAAGAAAATAATCCTAGATATAATGCTTGTTTTTGTGCCAATTATCGTGGCAAATATCATAATTGCCCTGTCATTCTAGGTTCTGCTACACCTAGTTTGGAAAGTTATGCAAGAGCCTTAAAAAATGTTTATAAATTACTTGTATTAGATAAAAGAATTGGAAAAAGTGTTTTACCTACTGTTAAACTAATTGATATGTTAGAAGAAGCGAAAAAAAGAAGATTTATTATTAGTGAAGTTTTAGAACAGGAAATTAAAAAGAATTTAGAAAATCATGAACAAATAATGCTTCTTTTAAACAGAAGAGGTTTTTCTACTTTTGTTAATTGTCAAAATTGTGGTTATGTTTATAAATGTCCTAATTGTGAAATTTCTTTAACATATCATAAAAATTCTCAGCAGTTAAGATGTCATTATTGTGGATATACAAAATATATGAGTGAAATATGTCCTAGTTGTCATGAAAAGGCCATAAGAGATTTTGGTTTAGGTACAGAAAAATTAGAATTAGAAATTCAAAAACTTTTTCCTAATGCTAAAATAATTCGAATGGATGCTGATACAACAACAAAAAAAGGTAGTCATGAAAAAATAATTTCTCAAATTGAAAACAGAGAATGTGATATTATTATTGGAACTCAAATGATTAGTAAAGGATTAGATTTTCCTTATGTAACTTTGGTTGGTGTTATTAATGCAGATGAATCTTTAAATATTCCTGATTTTCGTAGTAGTGAAAGAACTTTTAGTTTATTAAATCAAGTAAGTGGAAGGGCAGGTAGAGGAGATTTATTAGGCAGAGTAATTATTCAAACTTAAAATCCTGATGATGATGTCACTTTAAACTTAGTAAAAACAAAT
>CANQNA010000125.1 GCA_947625005.1 uncultured Bacilli bacterium | reverse complement strand
TAATATACCCAGTATCTTGGCATTTTTCACATTCATAATGTGGAAAAATATTCTCAGCACGCTTTCCTATTTTTTTTAATAATTCTTGTTTTTCTTTTTTTAATGCATCTATTTCTTTATATAAATTGGAAAGTAAATTAGGTTGATTATGATATATGGCTTCCTTTATTGTAGATAAGGATAAAGAACTTAATTTCTCGTCAATTTTTAATAAATTAGGAAAATCTTCATATAATTTTTGCTTTTCAATTTCTGCTTTTTGTTCAGCTTCTATCTTCTTTTGTTTGTATTCAATTAAAAGATTTTGCAATGTATTAGAATTCACAAAATGCACCTCAATTTTAAAATTATTTTATATTTTTGAAAATACACTTAAAACTAATTTACATAAAGTTTAATTAGTTTTCTTATTTGCATATAATTCATTTAAGTTATCATAAGTTCTTTGCTCATATTTTTGATAACCAGCTGTTTTTTCTAATTGTTTAATTGCTTTATTTTTTTGTTTCATTTCTAATAAAAATTGCTCAACTTGCGAAACTGTTTTAAAACCTCTATCATGCCAGTCAGTTAACAATTTATCAATATAGTCAAAACTTGGGTTTACTTTAGAAGTAGTTCTTTTTAATGCAATTTCAATAATGTCAAAAGTATATGAAAAATCTAATACCCATTTTTCAATATAATTATATTCATATTGAGATAATTGCCTAGAAAGCCCCAATTTTTTAGTAATCATAGAAGCAAATTTTTTTACTTTTTCTTGTTTTTCAAAATAATTATCCAAATCACTATATGTTTTAATAGAATTTTTTGACCAAGCATCTGCTACAGCTTGAATATAATTTCTATGTAAAGCAGATTTATCAAAACAATACCTAAATAATGCTACCATAACTTCATCATCGAAATCATATTTTTTAAACCATAATTCAATATCAGGATACCAAGAAGTAGGCATTAAACCAGAGAAAAATTGATTATTAATATTTTCAATTGTTTTTGCACGCTTTTGGCTTTCAGCAGATTTTTGAACTTGTTCTGCAGAAAGTGAAACTTTAGGTCTATACAATTGATGTAGTTCTAACTCTTGTAAATTATTTAAAATATATCCGGTATTTTTTTTAGTAAGAACGTTACGTTCTTCCCAATACTTCATGGCGTCTTGAATAACATTTAAAGGAAGTCCTAATTTTTTAGATAAATCATTTACCTTAATATCTTTGTCATATTTTGAAAGAAATAAAATATATAAATAAATTTTTATATAATCTCCATTTGCCTCTGGTAAATATTCTGTAAAAAATATATCCGGAATAATTGTATTTGATAGTAAAGGTAATAAATCATTTTGTTCTAATTTCATAGGAATTCCCCCAATTAAAATGCTTCTTTTAAAATTAGATAGTATTTTAATAATTTATTTTTAAATAAAAAATTATTACTATCTAATCTTTTGTCAAATTATATCATTTATTAGGGTAATTTACAATAAAATAAAAGAGAAAAAACAAGGAATTTTTTAGGAAAATTTTTAGCACAATATTAAAAATTATGCTAATGAAATAATATATGATTATATGGAAATTTTGTGTTTATTTCTAAATTAATTTATGCAAATTTCGTTTTGTGTATAAAATTCTTCTCATTTCCATATTGTTATTATTTACTGTATAAAAGATTGTATAATTTTTTACATAGATTCTATAATATGTATTTTTTCTTTTTCTATTAGAAATATATTTTTCATAACTTTGAGGACTTTTACTTCGATTTTCTATTTCTTTAATTACATCATTATAGAAATTTTCTGCTGCAATTTTATTCTTTAAATTGTCTACAAAATATCTTAAAATACTGTTAAATTGATTTATAAAGGTAGAAGAATAAATTATTGTATATTTGCTATTTGCCATCAATTATCCTCCTTGCCATTTTCATCATTTCTTCATGAGTATAGTATTTAGTATTAGGGTTATCTGCTTCTTTATCTGCTTCATCTAATACATTTTCAATATACTCATTATATTCTAAATCACTCATTAATTTAGAATATTTTTGTAAACTCATTACTACCATTGAGCCATATCCATTTTTAGTTAAATAAACTGCTTCATCTTCTTTTAAAACTAATTCTTCTATTTCTGGGTATTTATTCCTTAAATCTGATACAGGTCTAATATTAATCATATAAATGCCTCCTAAAATTTAATTATCATAATTTTATCATTATTTTATATTATTTTCAATATTTTAATCATATTTTATTAAAAATTATAAATTAATGATAAATAAAAATAAAAGACCTTTTTATTTTTAATATTTCTTATAAAAATAAAAAATATTAAATTAAAAAACAAACAAATTATAAAATTGTCAAAAAGTGCGAACTTTTCCAAAGCAAATTTTTTAAAACGATTTTGTTGCATATTATTACAGAAACAAAGCAATTATTAAATTTTTTGAAAATAAAGTAGTAGCAAAAAATATAATTTTGAAAAAACCTTCGGAAATAAGAGAAAAGTGGACAGTATTTAGCGAAACCAATAAAGCATCTATTAATATACATAAAGTTATAAAACGTAAACCAAAAATACAAATAAAGTATTAAAATGAAAGACAAAGGAGTAAGTTGAAAACAATACAAAAATGTAATTTTACTAAAAGACAACTTTTGCTTTTAAATAATTTAATATTTTTTAAATTATTTATTAATTTTAAATTTATTTTTTAGAAAAAAGATATAATTTATGTCTTTTATAATATCTTATAAAATAACAAAATATATAAAAAATATTTTCATGATTAAAACCAATAATACTAAATAATAAAATTGGAAAACAAAATACAATAAAAATAAATATTTTTAAATTAATATTATTAAAAAATAAATTTACTATTCCAAAAATAATAAGGTCCCATATAATATTTAAAAATAAAGCAGAATAATCAATAACTCCTAATAGTTTATTTTTAAAATGATAATTTTGAGGAAAGATAAATTTCATTAATAATAACCTCCTCATAAAAAATGTTAATATAAAAAATAAATAAATAATGAATTTTAAATTCAAACATTAAATATTAAAAATTAAATATTATATATTATATATATTAAATAAAATAAATCAATTTAATTAATTATTTAAATTAAATAATTAATTAAATAGGAAAATAATTAAAAAATTAAATTATAAAACAACTAAATAATAATTATTTTCTTAACATACTCATATTTAAGTTAGTAGAAACATCAGTAGAAATTCCACCTATTAAAGTATGCATATAAGAATTAGCACGAATTAAAGCATACATTCCGCCAATATACATTAATTTAGAAATAACGCTATCGGATGAAAAATCAAAAGAAAAAATAATTAATAAAATAATTGATACAAAACATTGTTGTAACAATAAAGATAATGTAGTTCGACACCATGTTTTAAATAACCATGAAGTAGATTGATTTATTAAACTCAAAAAAGCAAAAGGTGTAATTAAAATAAAAACTTTTACCATAATAAAACGCAAAGAATATGAAAAAAGTAAATTTACAAAGCTAATAGAAACAAAACTTTTTACGAGTCCATCAAAAGAAAAAATATTAAAATCTGTTTGTCCTACCGATATAACTTGGTTTAATTCGTTTACTAATTCAGAAAAAGAAATTTCATGTCCTAAAATACTAATGCCAACACTTCTAATAGCATCACTTAAAAAGCCATTTAAGGCTAATATTTGTTTACAAATAAAATAGGAAAAATTCATAACTATTCCAAAAACCAACAATTTGAAAACAAAGGAGAATGGTCTTTCTACTTGGAAGTTCATATAATACGAATAAATAAGTCGAATTGCATAATACAAACTAAAGCCAAATAACAAAGAATTAGCAATAACTAATATGCCATTTGAGGTATTTGTACCAAATAATTTTTCAAATAAAGAATTATTTAAAATAGATTCATTTAAAAAAGTTAAATCATCTAAAGTTTGGTAAACATTATTATCAATAGAAGAAAAAAGCGTTTGAAAAATGGAATTGATGGTTTGCATTATAGTATCAGTAACAGTTGTAGTCTCTTCCAAAATAATTCCTCCTTATGCTAATAAACTTTGAATAGCAGAAAGTACTAAATCTAAAACAAGAATGAAAGCATAAGAAAATAAAGTACCGCGAATTAATTTTTTTGCTACTCTAATACGCTCTTCATCTCCAAAACTAAATTTTTTCATAAAAAGGCCAACAGCAATAGCAAC
>CANQNA010000124.1 GCA_947625005.1 uncultured Bacilli bacterium | reverse complement strand
GTTCCAATAGCTTGTTGCATTTCTTCTGGATCTTTATTACTTGGTGTTATAACCATTTGAACAACATCTTTATAATCAGGTCTTAATTCCAAAAATTTCTTATACATAATATAGGCACTTTTCCTAGAATAAGCTACAACCATAGCATGATCAGCACTCATATTTTTTCTTTCTTCATAATGATTTATAATATCTTTAACAATTAATTCTAACCTATCGGGATCTTCAATAATTTGCGATATTTTTGCCATCATTTGTTTTGATTTATTAACAACAGTTTCATCAGCAATCTCGGATTCCTCTACATAAGCATAATATTTATCTATCTCATCAAGAATTTTTTGATTTAGTCCAACTCGAGCCATTCGTGATTCATAAGAAATTGGTACAGTAGCACCATCCATTATAGCTTGAGTCATATCATATGTATCTATCACATCTCCAAATATAGAAGAAGTTGATTTGTCTTTCGTTTCTATCGGTGTTCCTGTAAAACCAATATAAACAGCATTAGGCAAAGCCTCATGTAAATATTTAGCTGTACCATATTTTTTAGAAGCTTCCATAGTTTCAAAATTAAATTTCATTGTAGCCTCTAAACCATAGTGGCTTCTATGAGCCTCATCTACTAAAACCAATATATCATCTCTATCTGAAAATAATCCAGACTCTTCTTCAAATTTTTGAAGTGTTGTAAAAAAGATTCCACCCGATATTCTATCCTTTAGTAATTCCTTTAAATCACTTCTTGAATCTGCTTGAACAGGTTTTTGTTTTAAATAATCAGAACATCTACAGAAAGTTTCATATAGCTGATTATCTAAATCATTTCTATCTGTGACTACGACAATTGTTGGATTACATAAAATTCTTATCATATTACCAGCATAAAACACCATACTAAATGATTTCCCTGAACCTTGTGTATGCCATAAAATTCCAGCTTTGCCTGTTTTAAAACCATTTTCCATTGTAGATACAATTGCTTTTCTAACTCCATAATATTGATGATATTGAGCAAGTATTTTAGAATCATTACTATATAAAATATAATTACTGATAATATCTAGAAATCTATCTTTTCTAAACATTCCATTAAATAAAGTTATATGAGTATCCATTTCCTCTCTTACTTCATCAGCTTCTTCTATTTTTTTCCAGTCACTAAATCTGCCAAAAGGACTAGTAATCGTTCCTGCTTTTGCAGTTACACCATCACTAATAACTAAAAATTGATTATATCTAAATAATGTAGGAATAGACATTTCTCTATAACGCCATAATTGATTATAAGCATCTTCTAATTTTACATCTTCATTAGTAGCAGTTTTAAGCTCAATAACTACTAATGGGATACTATTCACGAATATAATAATATCTGGTATTTTCTTCTCATATTCAATAATCGTAAATTGATTAATAGCTTGAAAATGGTTGTTCACAATTACATCAAAATCTATCAATTTAACATTTCTATATTGATATCCACTATTAGTTTTAACCTCTACTGGTACACCTTGTAATAAATATTTTGTAAATTCTTTATTGTCTGCCACTACATTATTATGAGTTAAATTTTTAATAGTTTTTATAGCTTCATTAATTTGCTCAGCTGTAAAATCTCTATTAATATTAGCTAAATCATCAAATAAAGTAGCATCCATAAATACACTATGATAATCTCTATCTATATCATATCCATGTTTACATTCATATCCTAATCCAGACAATAATTTCATTGTCATATCTTCTAATTGTTCTTCATTAAACATTTAAATCACTTCCTTTTTGTTTATTGCACTTTTCTTTAAATGAATCATTAACATATTTTGTAAAATCATAATCAAACTTTTTTTCTAACTTTTTAATTTTTTTATCATAATTATAAATTCGTTCATCAAGAAAATCTATTGAAGATTTAATAATTTCACGCCCACCGCAAATTGCTCTTCTATTATCAATTGAACAAGTAAAATAATATCTTCTTTCCTCCAACGAAGTACAAATTAAAGTTATACTATCATAAGAATTTTCTCTATTTACAAAATAATAATTTGACAAATCAAAAGCATAAGATTTCCCTTTTTTTAATATATAAGGATTATCAAAATCATAAATCATTTCATCATTTAAAACTATTCCTTCTAAAATACAATCAGCATTATTAGTAACATAAATGCTAAACGGTTCAAAATTGATAATTGTTACATCTTCCTTAATATTTTTAATTTCATGAGATGCATATAATCTTTTATTTCCAAATTCATTAGTAGTACACAATATAGGAACGATTCTATAACTATCATATTCATCAATATTTTTACTTGACAAAAGTCTAGGCTTGTCAGCTTTTTTCAAGTCGTCTTTTCTATCAGCATTTGCAAAATAAACTGTAATACCAACTCCTAAAACGGTGAAAAATCCACCAAGAATTCCACCAATAATTCCACTATACAATTGAGATAATGCGGTATAATATTCTTTTATATTTTCAGAATCTTTTAACGGAAAATTAAACACTATTTCATTATATTTAATTTTAATCCAATAAAATATGCTCAAAATAGAAGCAAAAGCTAATAATATAATAAGCAATGTTATTTTATGATATTTACACCATACTTTCAATTTATTTATATACTCTCTCATACAGCACCTCCAAATACTAAAGTAAATAACTATTTGTATGACTAAATTTCTACATTTTCTAGTTCCATTTCTCCATTCATTAACTTTGGTAGTAAGGTATCTCGTAATTGTTCTAATGCTTTATTTTCTTTTTCATTTTCTAATATTTTTTCAAAAATACTAGAAACATGATTATTGAATTTTATCATCTCGTCATTTGATAAATATGGTACTTCCATATTTTCAAACATATTTTTATTTATGTTATATGTTGTTGACCCACCAGCAATACTTTTCATAAAATCTGCTTGTTCTGAAAGATATTCATATAAATAATACAAATCATAATCTTTATCAATTATTATTGAATTTATCTGTTGATTTGTTTGTGATTCTTCGGTACTGATACTTACTAATCCAATAGTGGCAATGCAAGAAACAGAAATTGAATTTTTAGGAATAAGAGATTTTGCTCCAAGTTTAGTTATATATCTCTCTGTTTCAATAGTGAAAACCTGATTGTGCATATCTGGTATTGTAATAAATGGAATATTCCCATTCCAAAACTGATTATTTGATGTTGATGGGGTTTTACCAGTAATAATTTTTTTTGCTATATCAGCAATTTTTTTATACACTACATTATCTTTGTTTCTTTCTAAAAAATTATGAAATATACAATTAATAAACTTATGTAAATTATTATTTATTTGATTATTTAATTCTATTTTTTTATCCAAACTATATAAAATACTGCTTATTTTCCTTTGAGTATCTAAATTAGGAAAATTAATTTCTAAATCTTTTATCATTGCTGTAGTAATACTACCCCTTGAACTATGATCATTTGATAAATTTCTAAGTAATTGATAATTATTTTTAAAAAAATAATATAGATATAGTCCATCAACTTTTTCTTCATCTGGTTCAATACAAATTACTGATTGATTGATATACATATCGTTCATTAAATATGATGTTTGACCTCTAGTGAGTCCTTGACCTGCACACGCTATAACAATGCTTCCTTTATTTGCTAATTTAGTACTAGAATTAGCAACACCTAATTCAGTAATTTTTTTATCAGTATCAAAAATAAAATTTTTTTTTGTTTCACCAGAAGATAACCATTTTATATTGCCATTCCAATACTCATTTTTTCTCGTATCTGGAGTACCACCACTATATATTCTTTTAACAATTTCCTTTATTTTTACCATGTCCTTCACTTCCTAATTAACTTTTAATTCTAATCCTTTCAAATTTTTCTTTATTTCTTCTTCTAGTTTGTGGGATTCTTCAAATTGTTTAAATAATTCTTTTGTTAATTGTTTCATTTTTTCTTCAAAAGGAACATCATCATTTTCTTGTTCTTGAACACCTACATATCTACCTGAAGTTAACACATAATCATTTGCTTTAATTTCAACTAATTTTGATTTTTTACAATAACCTAATATATCTTCATAATTTGTATCATTTTGATAACTATGATATGTATCAGATATTTTTAATATATCCTCTTTAGATAATTCTCTTAATTTTCTAGTAACCATTGTCCCCATATTACTAGCATTAATAAATAAAGTATATCCTTTTTGCTTTTTATTTCTATTAATAATCCAAATAGAACAAGGAACAGTTAC
>CANQNA010000123.1 GCA_947625005.1 uncultured Bacilli bacterium | reverse complement strand
ACTTAAGAATAGGGCTTTATCTGAATTTTTTAAGTCTTTTTTTGCATTACTAGGTCTTACTGCTAAATATTCTTTAAGAGCATTTATACAAGCTTTATTTAGATATATTGCTCTTTCTTTATTTCCTTTTCCAATTACAGTAAGCCTTAAATCATCAAAGTTAATATCTGATATATTAATTCCAACAAGCTCAGATAGACGCATTCCGCAATTCAAAAAAAGTGTAATTATTGCAAAATTTCTTTCTTTATTTTTGTTATCATCATCACTAGCAGAAACATCTAGTAGTTTTCTGCTGTCTTCTAAAGATAAATATTTTGGAAGTCTTTTATTAAGTTTAGGTGTTTCTAAATTTTGAGCTGGATTGTTTTTAATTGTATTTGTTGTAATTGTCATATACTTAAAAAATATTCTAATTGTTGATATTTTTCTAGCACAAGTAGCAGGTCCACATCTTCTATTAATTGATAGATATGAAATAAAAGAATGAATGTCTTCTTGTGTAATTTTCTCTAAATCTTTTATAGTAAAATCTTTTATTTCTATTTTTGAAAAATCATTTTCATTAGATAAATGAAAATGGTATTTCATATATTTTAGAAACATAGTTAAATCTGCATTATATTGTTCAACAGAATTAGGCGATTTTTTTTGATATGTAAGACAATAATCTAAAAATGAATTTATAAAACTTGGGTTTTCTTCAGGCTTTATCATGATTTCACATCCTATAATAATTTTTTAATATTATAACATAAGTAAAATAAAAATTAAACGTTTATTATTAAAATTATATTAATAAAAAGAAATTTTACTATTTTAATTATTGATTATATAGGTTTATTGAAGTATAATAAAGATACTAATTACTTAGTTAAAATATTAGATAGTAAAATAAAAAGCAATTTGGAGAAAGAATAATATGAAAAAAATAATGATTTTAACTTCAGAAAGAACTGGGAATGGCCATAAATCAGCTTCAAAAGCTCTTGATAAAAAACTAAAAGAATATGGATATGAAGTAACTCAAATAGATTCATTTGAACTCATGGGGAGAATAGGGGTTCTTCTTGAAAATTTATATATTCCTGTTACAACTAAATTTCCATTAGTTTTTTATACACTTTACTTATTAAGTCAAATAAATCCTAATTTATTACACTTTTTAGTATATCTTAAATGTAAAAATAAACTAAAAAAAGAAATAGATAATTTTAAGCCTGAATTAATTATATCCGTTCATAGTATGTTTACTAAATCTATTTCGTATTTCTTAAAAAAACAGAAATTAAATATTCCTTTTTATATAAATGTAATAGATTTAGTAAATCCACCTAAAGTATGGATAGATAAAAATGCAGATGTTTTATTTGTTCCAACTAAAGAAGTAAAAGAATATTATAAATCAAAAGGAATAGATGAAAGTAAAATATTTGTATCAGGTTTTCCGATTAGAGATGATATAAAAAGAAGAACAATACCAAAAACGATTGAAGGTAAAATAAATATATTACTTGTAAATCCATCTGTAAACTTAAAGAAAAACATTGAATATGTTAAAGAAGTTTCTAAACTAGATAATGCAGATATTTCTGTTATTTGCGGAAGAGATGAGAGAATGTATAATTCATTAATAAATGAGCAAAAAAAAGGAAATATTTCAGATAATATTAAAATTTATGGCTTTGTTAATAATATGAATGAATTTTTAGATAAAGCTCATATTATACTGACAAAAGCAGGTCCTAATATGATATTAGAATCAGCAGCAAGTGGAACTGCTATTGTAGTTACAGATAATATTAAAGGCCAAGAAAATAATAATTATAAGTATATAGAAAAAAATCATTTTGGTTTTATGTGTAAAGATCCAAAAGAAATATATTACAGATTGGACAAATTTATAAAGACTATAGAAGTTAATGAATGTCTAAAAAATGTTCTAAAAGTTGATTGCATAAATGGTACAGAATTTATTACTAATTATATAAAAAGTGAATTTAATTAAATAATATTTAATTTTCAAAAATTATATAGTATAATTATCTATAAATTAATGAATAAAGTAGGAAAAGTAAATTTATGAAAAAAAGAATTGAATGGATAGATACAATTAAATATGTATGTATAATGTTTGTTATGATTACTCATCTTGAAACTTGTACAGAATTTTTAAGAACTTTTTTTCATCCTTTTTTCTTGACTTTATTCTTTTTTTGTTCTGGCTATGTATATAAAAATAAAAATAATTTTAAGGAATTCTTTTGGAAAAAAATACGTCAATTATTTATTCCATGGCTATTTTTCTCTTGTTTTATTATATTTACAGCACAGATTTTTTCTTTTCATGAACATGCTAATTTACTTGAAGAATTAAAGTGGAATTTTCTACAAATCAGAGAAATGGGTGATGGTATATGGTTTATTCCGGCACTTTTTGTAACTTACATACCTTTTTATTTTTATATAAATAAATATGAAAAAACACAAAATAAATATAAAGATATAATTTTTCTTATTATTTCATTAATATTATCTTTTATAAGTATTTTGTATACTAGACTTATGAATCCAAAGCTTTTACCATGGAACTCTGTAAATTTACCATGGCATCTTGAATATATCTTTCAAGGAATGTTTTATATGTTCATAGGCTACATTTTTAAGAATAACTGTGAGAATAAATTAGATTTATATAATAAAAAAATAAATAGATTTTTATTGCTTATAATTTATCTTATTATAAGATATGTAGTATATTTTAATAGAATTCACTTTCCTATGATGATTGATATAATGTATAATTACTTTTCTGAAATATTAGGTGGTATAATGATAATTAGCTTCGCAAAAGCAGTAAGGAGTAATAAATATATTAGCTTTGTTGGACAAAATACTTTACTATATTTCGCTTTTCATGGTAAAACATTTAGTCTAATTCAAGCTATTTTAAGAAAATTTACTATATATCATAATATATTAAATAATGCTGTATATTCATCTGTTTTTGCAATATTTTTCGGAATAGTATTATCTTTAATTTTAATAATACCAACATATATTGTAAATAGATATTTTCCTTTCTTATTAGGACGTAAAAAGCAATCAAATGATGTAATATCTAACACAAATAAATAAATTTTATAAAAGAAATCATATATTAATGTGGTTTCTTTTTATTTGTTTTTAGTAAAAATGTAAGAATAGGAGGGAGGAGGCATTATTTTTTATTTATAAAATATTAAAATATAATATTTATTATTTATTATTTATTATTTATAAAGTTAGAAATCATATTAAATAAAAATAACAATTAAGTTAAAATTTATAATTAAAATTTAATTTGAACATAATATTCAAAATCGAACATTTGTTATTAAATTTTATTATTTAATTTTAATATATCATAATTTTTTAATTATTAATTTAATAAATTATATTTTATTAAGTTCTAGAATTGTTTTTAAGACATTTTTATAAAAAGGTAATATAACTTGTTGTCTCAAAAAATCTTAAAAATAAGTAAGATTAATATTTTTCATGATTTCTAATTTTATTTATATAAAATGTAGTAAAAAAAATAAATAATGTATAAGATAATAATAAAAAGCAAAAATAGCTAAAAAAAGCAACGCATGAGAATCAATTTTAAGACATTTTTATAAAAAAGTAATATAGTTTAATGTTAACAAATCAGACATTGATCTTGAAATATAGCTATTTTGAAGATATATATTTACTCCTACACTCATTTGCATGAAACTTTGATTTCACGCAACTTAGTATGTAAGAAAAACCCCTTCTTCTATACCTTATTTCTAAACAAAATTTTTGAAATTTGATATGTTTTATAAATTTTATAATATATAATTTATATTTTTTCTTTCTATCTTAAGACTTAGTGATTTTATTCGTTTTAGTATTTTTATTAAGTTTTATATAATAAAAAATAAATAAATGCGAGATAAAAGTTTTTATACTTTCCCTATCTCGCCTTCTAATTTTATAATTTTTTTAATTTCTTACTTAATTGTTCAATTAATTGTTTATTATTTTCTGTCATCATCATTTGACTTATGACATCCTCTGTTATTTCCATTTGTGATCTTGATGACATTGCTTTTCTTAATGCATAAACAGTTTCTAGTTCTTCTTTTGAAAGAAGTAAATCTTCTCTTCTTGTTCCTGACTTATTAATATCTATTGCTGGGAAAATTCTCTTTTCTGATAAACTTCTATCTAGAACAACTTCCATGTTTCCAGTTCCTTTGAATTCTTCAAAGGAACTGGAAACATGGAAGTTGTTCTAGATAGAAGTTTATCAGAAAAGAGAATTTTCTATC
>CANQNA010000122.1 GCA_947625005.1 uncultured Bacilli bacterium | reverse complement strand
TCTGTTAAAGGAAATGCATTTTGTAAACCTATATTACTTTCTAATGTTTCATCAAATGTTACATCAAAACAATCTATATTTAATAGATTTTCTTCTGTTTGTTTAAATGACACTTCCCAAAATGCATAGGTTACTCCTACGATACTTATTAATAATATTAAAATAATTGAAAAAATCAGTATTTTCTGTTTGAAAGGTTGTCTAGATAACCCCCCCCCCTAGACTATTTCTTAAGTTTATAAGTTTAAACATTTGCTAGACCTCCTTCATATTTTCTAATTCTATTGTACAAAAAAATGACTTGGTTTTCAAGTCATAAAAAGGCTAATCATTTTTTACCAAGTCACCCCTGCCCAACTTTCTCCATCTGGTTTATTTAAATGAGAGCTATTATTAAACATTTTATCTATAAAAGCACCTTCTTTATGTATAAATAAATTTCCATAATCTATATGCTTTAAACTACCTAGATTTTGGAACATTAAGTTCATGTTATCAACGTTCCTTGTATCAAATTTATTTCCTAAGTTTAATGTTGTTAAATTTACCATACCGCTAAACATACCACCCATATCTGTAACAAAGATAGTATTAAAAGAATTTCCTAAATCCAATTTTTTTAAACTTTCCATATTTCCAAACATTGAATTCATATTTTTAACTAAACTTGTATCGAATTGATTGCCTAAATTTAATTCTTCTAATTTTTTTAAATCTAGAAACATTAAATTCATATTTTCTACCTTACTTGTATTAAATGAATTACCTAAATTCAAATAAGTTAATTCTTTTAATCCATTAAACATTCCACTCATATCTGTAACCAAATTTGTATTAAAAGAATCTCCTAAATCTAATTTTTTTAGCTTACTCATAAATGCAAACATAGTACTCATATTGTCTACTTTACTTGTATCAAATTTATCGCCTAAATCTAATTCTTCTAAATTAGAGAGGCCATAAAACATACCTGACATGTTTTCTACATTACTTGTATTAAACTTATTTCCTAAATCTAATTCTTCTAAACTTGAAAGTCCATAAAACATGCTTGACATATCTTCCACATTGCTTGTGTTGAAATTATTTCCTAAAGTTAATGAAGTTAAAGAAGGCATATTTCTAAACATTCCACTCATATTTGTTGCTTGACTAGTGTCAAAATTACTTATATCAAGCTCTTTTAGACTATTCATGTCGCTAAAAGTATTCCAAAGATTTTTTAAATTACTAGTATTGAAATTACTTACATCTAATGTATTCAATGCAGAACTTGCAAACATAAAAGACATGTCAGAAACTTTTTCAGTATTAAAATTACGTAAATCAACATTTTCTAGATGATTGTTACTATAAAACATATGATTCATTGCAGTTACTTTTGAGGTATCAAAATTATCACCAAATTTTATATTTTCTAGTTGATAATCATTATAAAATAGATAGCCCATAGTATTAACATTACTCGTATCTAAGCCACTTAAATCTAATGAGGTATACCCTGATTCTGAAAACATATGTCCCATATTTGTAGTGTTTGAGGTATCAAAGTTTTCTAATCCTTCTATCATCGCTGCCCTACTAAATCCATGAAATGTACTCCAACAACTCGGATTTGCTTTTATCCCACCTTGTCCTTGTAAATAGGCTATATACATTTCCTCATTCTCTTGGTCTGGTACTAGATAACTCATTACACTTTTATCTTGTTTTTCGCTTTCGTCAAATGGTCCTAAAACTCCAATTCCGGTTTTTGGATTTAATTCATCTTCTATGACAATCTTTGAAACATTTGCTTTTTTAGAATACATTCCGCTAGTGTCATTATATGCCACAACTCTCATTGTTCCAGAATTTCTAAATTTATCTTCTTTATATCCTGTGGTGATACTTATCTTGCCTTCCCATTTAGATCTTTGAATATTAGAACCATCTTTATTAAATGAATTTGTTGTAACATCCTCATCTATCCATAATCTTAGTTCATATTCTTTGGTTTCATTCTTCTTTAATGTTCCTGTTTCTATGATATATGCATTTGATGTATCTTTATATAAATGTTTATTACTTTGATTGTATTCTGTGAGTACTTTAGCTCCCTTTTTATTTAGTTTTACTTTTAAATATTCATCATCCATTGTTGATGTATCTTTCACTTCTACTTGGATATTAAAATAAGCAAATGCATCACATTTATTACTGATTGTAAATTTATAAGGTTCTAGGTTAGCTCCTTCTTTATCTGTTAAAGGAAAAGCATTTTGTAATCCTATATTGCTTTCTAATGTTTCTTCAAATGTCACATCAAAACAATCTATGTTTAATAGATTTTCTTCTGTTTGTTCCAATGATACTTCCCAAAATGCAAATGTAACCCCCACTATACTTATTAATAATAATAAAATGATTGAAAAAATCAGTATTTTCTTTCTGAAAGATTGTCTAGATAACCCCCCCCCCTAGACTATTTTGAATGTTCATAAGTTTTTTCATTAGCTCGACCTCCTTCATATTTTCTAATTCCATTGTACAAAAAAATTTTTAAGTTTTCAAGTCCAAATTCCAGGTATCTCCTTCTGGTCTATTTAATTTAGGGCTATTATTAAACATGTGTTCTATATTTGCTCCAGTTTTATGAACAAATAAATCTCCATAATCTATGTGTTCTAAATTATATAGCCCTTGGAACATTAAATTCATATCATCAACATTACTTGTATCAAAATGACTTCCTAATTTTAATGATGTTACGCTCATTAAATTTGAAAACATTCCTCCCATATCAGTTACTGAACTAGTATCGAACAATTCTCCTAAATCTAATGCTTTTAAACTTTCCATACTTCCAAACATTGAATTCATATTCTTGACTAATTTTGTATTAAATTGACTTCCTAAATCTAATTTTTCTAGTTTTTTTAAATTTCTAAACATTAAATTCATACTTTCTACATTACTTGTATTAAAACTATTTCCTAAATTTAAATAAGTTAGTTCTTCTAATCCATTAAACATTCCACTCATGTCTGTAACCAAACCAGTATCAAAAGAATCTCCTAAATCTAATCTTTTTAGTTTACCCATAAATGCAAACATAGTGTTCATATACTTTACTTTGTTAGTATTAAATTGATTGCCTAAATCTAATTCTTCTAAATTAGAAAGTCCCGAAAACATACTTGACATATTTTCGACATTGGTAGTATCAAAATGATTTCCCAAATTTAAAATTTTCAAAGATTGTAACCCTTGAAACATTCCTGACATATCTTTTACACTTGACGTATTAAAATTTTCTCCCAAGTTTAAATAAGTTAATTCAGTTAATCCGCTAAACATTACCGCCATAGTAGTAACACGACTGGTATCAAAACTACTTAAATCAAGTTTTTTTAATTTTGAGGTATTAGATGTTACTTGAAACATTTGAGACATATTTTCTACATTGCTTGTGTCAAAATTGCTTAAATCAAGTTCTTCTAAATTTGATATTCTTTGAAACATCGATTGCATATCTTTAACTTGACTAGTATCCAAATTACTTATATCTAATTTTGTACCTCCAAACGTCGCAAACATTGCCGCCATAGTGGTAACATTACTGGTATCTAAGCTACTTAAATCTAATTCTTTTATATTTGGCAAGCAAAAAGCATTAGTCATCTCATTAACATTACTAGTATCCAAACTACTTACATCTAATGCTGTAAATCCAGAATCAGAAAACATATGCTTCATACTTGTTACATTTGAAGTATCATAGTTTTCTAAACCTTCTATGGCTTTAGCCTTACTGAAGCCATGAAAAATAGCTCCATTTCCTCCTTTTACTCCTCCGTCTCCTTGTAAGTAGGCTATATACATTCCTTCATTATCTGGGTCTGGTACTAAATAACTCATTACACTTCCATCTTGTTTTTCACTTTCATCATTTACTATAACGTTGTCTCCGATTTTAGGATTCAATTCATCTTCTATGACTATTTTAGAAATATTTGCTTTTTGAGAATACATTCCTTGATTTTCATAGTATCCTACACTTCGCATTGTTCCAGAATTTCTAAACTTATCTTCTTTATATCCTGTGGTGATACTGATTTTGCCTGACCATTTAGATCTTTGAATATTAGAACCATCTTTATTAAATGAATTTGTTGTAACACTTTCATCTAACCATAATCTTAGTTCATATTCTTTGGTTTCTTGTTTTTTTAAAGTTCCTGTTTCTATGATATAAGCATCAGATGTATCTTTATATAAATGCTTATCACTTAGATCATAATCTGTTAAGACTTTTGCTCCTTTTTTATTTAGTTTTACTTTTAAATATTCATCATCCATTGTTGAGGTATCTCTTACTTCTACTTGAACATTAAAATAAGCAAATGCATCACATTTATTAGAGATTTTAAATTTATAAGGTT
>CANQNA010000121.1 GCA_947625005.1 uncultured Bacilli bacterium | reverse complement strand
AGATGGTAAAAATGTACTTTACATATCTCTAGAAGAAACAAAAGAACAACTATATTCAAAGTTGTTATCAAGGGTTTCAGTTGATATTGGTAAACCCTTAACTGTACAGGACATTACTCAACACAAATTAGACTCTTTAGAAGAAGAAAGTTTACTAAATGAAGTATTGCCTGTATTAAAAAGTTTCAAAGGAACTTTTCATATTGTAGGGTCTAATGATTTTATCAATATGGAATTAACTACAATAGAAACAAAACTAAAAGAAGTTAATCAATATATTATAAATTCAGGAGGAAATGGAATAGATTTGCTAATTGTTGATCATTTGCAAATGTTAAAGTTTGGTAGTAATACAGAAGATGAATATAAAGCAATGAACAACTATGTAAATTTTTTTAGAAGACAAAGTTTGTCTTTTTTAGGAGATGATAAACAAATTTGTATAATTTTATTATCTCAAATAAACCGTGAAGGCATGGCTTATGCACAAAAACATAATGGAGCTTACTTAATGCAACATGTAGCAGAAGCATCAGAATTAATAAGAGCATCATCCTACATAATTACAGTTTATACGGATGTAATGTCACAAGTGACAAGACTCTTAAAAATGGGGGCTATAAAATTAAGAAATAGCCAATTACCATTAGACACAATAAATATATTCGCTGATGGTGCTTATTATCAAGTTGGAGATACAGCATTACCAGAACAACAAGATTACTCTGCTGTTTCAATATTTGGTAATGATACATCTACACAAAAAGACAATTCACAAATACAAGATTATTCACTAGATGATATGTTAGGAGGTTTAGGTCTATGAATAAACAATTAGAAGAAGATTTTGCAAAAATACAAAGAATTAAAAGTGGGATAGACCCATTAGATAAAATATTAAATGGGGGTTTTTATCCTGGAAAAATAGTGCAATTATTAGGAGAAACTCAAACTGGAAAAACAACCATCGCATTACAAATAAGCTATAATTTTTGTTTACAAAGTAAAAAAGTAGTCTACATAGATGCTAAAGGTGATATTACTTTAGAACATATTCAAAGAATGTGTCTTACTGAGTACTATAATAAAGAGTTTATTTATAAAAATTATTCAACTTTTAAAGAAGCAGAAGAATTTTTAGATAGTTGTATTAAAACAAATCCACCTGCTTTAATAATAATAGATAGTTTACCAAGTTTAGTGAACGAAAGGTGTTTAAAATTAGAAGGAAAAAACAAAATTGATTCCAGTAATACTAATACAAATTCAAACACTAGACCACTTATATTTCTTATTAATAAATTAAAAAAAGTGGCAAACACATATAATATAAATTTATTATTTATTAATGAGTTCCGCAATAAAATTAGTTTAACAACAGGAACTATTAATAAAGCATTTGGTCCTAAAATATTGGAAAGCGAGTCTAATGTTATTGTACAAGTTAAAAAAGCTAGTACCAAAAGCAAAAAATTTAAAGATTTATTTAAACCATTGGAAGATGAATTAATTGGTATTTCAATGGAAATGAGTACATTAAAAAATAATATAGTGATTACTCCAATACAACCTATTCCTTATTTTTATGAATTTGGAAAAGGATTTAATATAATTTATACTCAAATATTTCTTTTAATTCAAGATGGAAAAATCCTAAAAAGTGAGGACATTTTCAAATGTGGAAATATTACTGCAAAAGGTATTTTACAACTTGTTAAAGAACTGACAGATTATATTAATTCAAATTCAAATAAAGGGGGTGGTGTTTAATGTAAATCTCACTATTAAAGAAAGTTAAGTCATTTACTGACTGAACCCCTACAGGTAGGTTCTTAATAACTATGTTAATCCTGTAATAACAAGAAGAATAATATTAATCCGAGCATTAGAGCGAGGATTAATAATCATTGGATACGGCTCTAAAATCAGTTATTTTCTGATTTTAGAAGCCTATTTTCCAAACAATAAAGGAGAAAATTAATATGAATGAAAAAAAACTTTTAAACTTTTACAATACTCTTGTTTATAATTTTAAATCTGTTAAGTTTATAAATAAGGGGGATTGTTTAAAAATATATAAATTATTTCAAAAATATGTTTTATTGAAGAGACTTAATTCAAATTTAAAAGTACCAAAAACATATCGAGAATATTTTTCATTAAAGAAGAATTCTAAAATGAAAGTTATTCCACTTTATATAAGAATACCAAAATTATATCAAGAATATCTTTCATTAAGGAGGAATTCTAAAATGAAAGTGATTGCGTATTTTATGGAAGATGGATTACCACTTCAAAAAGTAATAGAAACATTACTATATGAATGTTGTCTTATTAATAATTAGCTAAAAGGAGGATATGCCTGATGATGTATGATAATTTCTTGCAACCAGTAAAAATAGTTAAGTATATTATTTATGCCAGACTATCAAAGGAAGAACAAGGAAGAAGTAAAGATGAGCAAAGTCGTAGTATAAAAAATCAAATTAAAATATGCAAAAGATATATTGAAGAAGAAAAAAAAGCATATCCTGATTGCCAATTTATAGAGATAGCTATTTTACAAGATGATGGAGTTTCTGGAACTACTTTTGATAGAGAAGATTTTAATAAATTAGTTAAACTTGTTGAAGAAAAACAAGCTAATATGGTAATAACTAAAGATTTATCAAGGCTTGGTAGAGACCATATTAAAACTGATGATTACATAGAAATGTGGTTTCCAGAACATAATGTTCGTTATGTTTCAGTAATGGAAAATGTTGATACCTATACTGATTGCATAAGTAATGAAATTGCTCCTATTATTAATTGGAGTAACGATAATTTTGCTAGACAAACTTCTAAAAAAATTAAAAAAACATTTAGAGATTATCGAGAGCAAGGACAATGGACAGGTGGTGAGCCGCCTTTAGGGTATAAAATTGACCCACATAATAAATATCATTTTATTATTGAAGAAAAAGGTAAAGAAATAGTACAACGAATATTTAAATTGGCTTTAGAAAATAATAGTCTTGATACTATTGCAAAAATACTTATAAATGAAAAAGTACCAATTCCAACTTTAATTAAAGGCAACAAAAGAAAGTTAAATAAAGAACTTATTGACTTATGGTCTCCTGATACTATAAAGAATATTTTACAAAATGAAATGTATCTAGGACATATGGTACAGGGCAAAACTACAAGACTAAATAATAAGTCTAAAAAAATTGTATATTTGCCAAAAGAACAGTGGTCTATTGTACCGAATACTCATGAGGCTATAATTGATGCACAAACATTTGAAAATGTACAATTAATGTTTAAATCAAACAAAAATAAAACTATTAAAAGTCATGATTATCTTTTAAAGGGAATGATTAAATGTAAAGAATGTAACCATAGTATTAGCATTCAACACTATAAGAACAGAAAGAACAACTATACTATATGTAATTATTATCGTAAATATGGTAGTAAGAAAAATGTGTGTACTTCTCATAGATTTGTTTATGAAGATTTAGAAAAATTAGTTTTAAAAAATATCAAAGAAGAATGTTTACAATATATTGATAGTACTAATTTTGCAGAAAAATTAAAAAATAAAGAACAAAGTAAACAATTACAATTAGATTTAAAACTAAATATTGATAAAACAAATCGAGAAATTGATAAATTAAATCGGCAAATAGATACTATATATAATGATAAGCTAGAAGGTATTATTAGTATAGAACAATATCAACGAGCAACAAAAAATAAATTAGATTCAATAGAATATGAAAAAAATAAACTTCTTCGTTATGAAGAAGATTTAGAAGCAATTATGCAAAAAAATATTGTAGAACCTAATTATTCAAAAATAGTCAAAGAATTTTTATCACTTAAAAAACCTAATAAATTAATGATAGTAAAATTAATTGATAAGATTTATTTAAGTGAAGATGGGACAATAGAAATAAATTATAAGGTTAAAAATCCTTATAAAGATGAAAGGAAAAAATAAAAAATGGAAAAAATAAAAATGAAAAGAATCGAAGATTATAATGTAGAAGATATTAAAGCAATTAATAAAGAGTTAAAGTATTTAAAAAATGGAATAAGTTATCTTGAAGCGACTTCTAAAGAATGCTTTGATTGGGGCGGTTTGTCAATATGTGATATGTGTAGCAAAAAAATTCATACAAATGGTTTTTTGATATGGATGATTCACGGTTATGTATGTGAAGAATGTTTGGAAAAAATAAAAGAGTATAAGTTAATTGATATAGACAAACAGAAACAACAATATGAAACTGATCCAACTACATACATATGGTATCTTTACCATTTTGATAAAGAATTAGCTAAAGATGTTAATGAAATTCAAAAAAAGCGATATAAAAATTTTACAATAAAAAATATATGATTTATTAATATTTTATATTGTTAAATTACTGAAAATAAGGATTGTAAAAAATATGTGCCACTTTTGGTAAAGTCCAACGGGTCCTATAGGTCCAGCAGGAGGTCCAACCGG
>CANQNA010000120.1 GCA_947625005.1 uncultured Bacilli bacterium | reverse complement strand
TTATCTTCTTTCCAGAAAAAAAGTTTTATAATAGATATAGTGATAGGGACAGCTAATATTAATAACAAAACAATCCAAACCCATAATTTTAAACTTCTTTTTTTAACTTTTTTATATTTTATAACTTTATCATTATTATTTCCTTTTTTCATCTAATCACCACTTTAATTATATCATTTTTTAGGAAAAAAAATAATTTATTTGCTATTCAAATAATTAAATAGTAAAATAATCTTTGAGGTGTTTTATGAAAAGGGCCATTATTACAGGAGCGAGTAGTGAATTAGGATATAGTATTTCTCAAGTTTTAAAAGATGATTATCATTTAATATTATTATCTAATTCTCATAAATTACATAATAATAATTTAAATATAGATACATACCAATGTGATTTTAATAATCAAAAACAATTAGATAATACTATAAAAAAAATAAAAGAAAAATATGAAACTATAGATTTATTAATTAATGTTGCAGCAAGAAGTATTGATAGAGAAAAAGAAAATATAACAAGTGAAGAATTCTTAAAAACATTAAATGTAAATGTTGTAGTTCCTTTTATTTTAGTGCAACAATTATTAAAAAAAGATTCTATAGTGATAAATATTTCATCTACAGATGGTATTGATACTTTTAATGAATATAATTTGACCTATGCTACTAGTAAATCAGCACTTATTCATGAAACAAAACAACTTGCTCTTATGTATAAAGATATTCATTTTTATGCTTTAGCCCTTAATTATATTAATACTAAAACTACTAAAGAAATGAATCCTCAATTTTTAAAAGAAGAAATGCAAAGAATAGGGCAAAAAAATTTAATTGAAATAGATGATATAATAGAAAAAATAAAAGAGTTAATTACAGAACTTCCTGTAAGTGGAACTATAATAAGGATGGATTGATATGGATATAATAAGTTTAGTAAATTCTGAAGAAAATAAATTAAAGAATATTTTTCAAAAAATAGATGAACAAACTTTTAAAAATAGTCAAAAAGTATTAAATGCCTTTCATGAAGTTGGGATAAGTGAAAATCATTTTAATTCAACTACAGGATATGGATACGGCGACTTAGGAAGAGAAGCCATTGAACAAGTTTTTAGTAAAGTTTTAGGTAGTGAGGATGCTTTAGTCAGGAATCAATTTATTTCCGGCTCACATGCTTTAACAGTAGCTTTTTTTGCTCTTCTTCGTCCAAATGATACTTTACTTTCTATTTCTGGAGAGCCTTATGATACTCTACATGAAGTTATTGGCATAAAAAATAATAATAGTTCATTAGCTTCTTTTAAAATAAATTATGAACAAATAGATTTAATTAATGATGATTTTGACTATTCTAAAATAAAAGAAACTTTAGAGTCTAAAGATATTAAAGTAATAGAAATCCAAAGAAGTAAAGGTTATTCTACAAGAAAGAGTTTAACAATAGATAAATTAGAAAAAGTCATAAAATTTATTAAAAGTATTAACAACCAAATTATTATAATGGTGGATAATTGTTATTGTGAATTAGTAGAAGACATATCTCCTTGTGAAGTAGGAGCGGATATTTGTGTAGGTTCTTTAATTAAAAATTTAGGAGGTGGACTTGCTCCTAATGGTGCTTATATTGCAGGCCGTAAAGATTTAATTGAACTATGTGCTGAACGATTAACTCTTCCGGGAGAGGGAAAAGAAGTTGGTCCAACTTTAGGGATAAATAAATCAATTTTACAAGGTCTTTATATGGCTCCTTCTGTTGTTGGAGCTAGTCTTAAAACTGCAATATTAACGAGTAAAGTTTTAGAAAGTTTAAATATTGAAGTAGAACCTAAATATAATGATCCTAGAGCAGATATTGTTCAAAATATTATTTTTAGAGATAAAAATAAGTTAATAAAATTTGTAGAAGGTATTCAAAAATACTCTGCAATAGATTCTAAAATTACTCCAATACCTATAGATATGCCAGGATATAGTGATCAAGTTATTATGGCTTCAGGATCTTTTACTCAAGGATCTTCTATAGAATTATCTTGTGATGGACCATTACGTGAACCATTTATTGCTTACATGCAAGGTAGTTTAACTTATGAATACGGAAAATTAGGCTTAATTGGCGCTTTAAAATATTTGTTAGATTAAATAATTATAAGATCAAATAACTTGTTAGTTTTGGATAAATATTTGTTGATCTTGAATTAATTTTATGTTTAATGTTTGATTTTATTTGAGGTGAAGGAAGTCTACCATTTTACCTATTTTATAAAATAAATTTTGCTTTTTTAGAGGACTAATCACCTTACTATTTAAATAATAAAAACATCTGAAAAAACAAGCGTTGATTTCAGATGCACTCCAATAAGGGATAACATCTGATTCTCACAATCAAATGTATCCTTTTTTATTTTATGCAAGTATCATGCATAGATACATCATAACATAAAAAACGCACTTTTATCAAGTACGCTTTCTATTTTTACTCGTGTTTTCGAGTTAAATACTAATCTGGTAATAAGTAAATTAATTTTAACAAACAAAGAAATAATTAGAAATGACTTTTAACTCTTATTTCTTATTTTTATCAAATAATGTTTTCTCTAGAATTGGTCCTTCAACATCACTAAGATTTATATATTTAGGTTGATTAAAACTCAATATGATATCTTCAAGTGTTTCAGTTGTAAATAAATATTCTGTTTCATTATCTATAGCACTTAATTCAACAGATGGTAATTCTTGTTTATCATTACTTATTAAATATCCCCATTCATTTATATAATATAGGATATTACCTTTTTTATTAATAATCATAATATTTTTATCGTTTGTTTTATGGTCATGATATAAAATTGGACTAGCATTTTCAATAACATTTGAAACATCAGGTAAATCTTGATTACTAATTAATGTTAACAATTTATTATATTGTTCTTGAGATATAGAATACACAATAAATCTTGAATAAGTTGAGTAATTTAAATATTCATATAAATTGCTAAGGGATACTTTAATTTTACCTTTACTATTTATTATTAATTTATCTAATGCTTTTACATTGGATTGCTCTAAATTAGAAGTTTTAAATAAAATTTGTTGTTCCAATAGTTTATATCTAGATAATCTATCATTAAATTCTTGTATTTTTTGTGAAATTTGATTATTTAAATTCTTTGTATATGGCAGATAAACCCATGTTTTCTCACACAATTTTTTATTTTTATGTGTGGTAAATTCTAAGGCATCTTCATAAGTATCAAATACTTTTTCTACAAAGTTTGAATTAATACATCCATTATTAAATGATGGTGTAACTCTTTCCCAAATATTATAGTTTTGTCCATTTTGATATGGAAATACAACTTCATACTCTTTCTCATTTGTACCATTTTCTTTATATTTTGTTCTATCACTTACTAAATAACATTTTGATACTATATAACAAACTATATCATAATTTCTTTCTAATTCATTTAATCCGTGACTCCAACCAACTTGTTCTATAATTGGCATAGCAGTATATTTCACTGGATAATTATATTTCATAAATTACACCTCCCTTTATGTATTTTATCACATATTTTTATTCTTTCATCATTAGTTTATTAAAAAATTAAATTTCTATTTCAAATCTTTATCTTTACCATTATCTTGATTTTTGCAATAATCATAATTATCTTTAATATCAGTTATCTTTTTATCATCAATAATACATTCTTTTTTAAAAAATATTTTGTTTATGACAAAATAATTAACCCCTAGGTATTTTGACAAGTGTATCAAAATAACCTAAGGGGCTATTTTTTTATATCAAAAGTTCGAATAGATTTCTTTCTGGTAATCTATGAAGAAGTACAACAACTTTTATTTTTATAATTATTTATTTAAATAATATTTATTAATAGCTTTAATCAAATATTTACAGCTATCGGTTACTTTTTCTGATTTTATGGCTTCATTATATTGAAAAAAATGATAGCCTTTGCATTTTGTTGGTTCCATAACTTTAATATTACCATTAATATATTTAGCAAAATAAATTACAAATAGCCAATTAGTATCATTTTTAAAACAATGAAAAATTCCAATAGAATCACTAAACTCTAAATTGATTTCTTCTCCCGCTTCTTCTTTTATTTCCCGGATAATTGCTGATTTAAAGCTTACATCTTCTGGATCAACCTTTCCACCAATATCTTCAAATAAACCATTTTCATCACGTGATTTTTCTCCTCTTTGTTGTAAAAGGATTTCTCCATGATAGTTTTCTATATGAGCAATCACTCCTATTTTTTGATTAGGAAAATTAAATTTTTTAAAATCTTTAAATGTTGCTTCATGATCTAATAAATAAAAATGCATTATCAATACCACCTACTGTATAATATACATATTGCTTTTTCCAACATACAAGTGTGTTTTCTAAATTGACAAAATTTAATATAAAAAGCATTGTGTTAAGAACACTTGTTTGATATAATTGTTTCAGGAATACTTAGTTAGTTTAGGTACTATTCTCCTTTACTTTTTTAAAGTGGAAGGAGGTGAAGTTATGAAAAAAAAACAGAGAAATATCTTTGCTTTATCATAATACTCCTTATTATTGTGATC
>CANQNA010000119.1 GCA_947625005.1 uncultured Bacilli bacterium | reverse complement strand
ATTATGGCATGCTCCCCTTCAAATAATAGAAGGGTATGCTTTATTTGATTTAAGTTTTTTTCCATTTATGTTTGGAATAATTATGTTTAGAATTTTTTTAGCTTACATTTATAGAAAAACAAATTCTGTATTTTGCTGTGCTTTTTTCCATAGCTTATGCAATACTACAATTTTTATTACTAATATTGGTTCATTAGTAATAGAACTGTTACTTGCAATAATATGTATAATCTTATATTACACAATAATAAAAAGTAGAATGACAAATTATAAACTTTCAAATATATTTAAAATTATTTTTTATTAAAATAAATCAATATCTGTATTTATAAATATTTTGTCTTCCTCAGTATAAAAATTTAAATTAAAAGTTTTTTCATTTATTCTTGTAATATTACAATCATATTTTTTTAAAATAAGCGATTTCCATCCCTCACCATTATCTAAAACTATATCACTAATATATTCTTTTATATTTACCTCAACATCTATTTTAGCATTTAAAAACATCTTTTTAGAAAAAGTAAATTCCAATCCAATTACACTATTTTCTAGATAAAAACAGATAAACGGTGCTTCTCCTAATCTCTTTTGACCATTTTCATTAGAAATATTAAAATTTTCCCAAGTTACTTTTACTTGATAATTATCATATTGATTATCATTTATCTTAACCATAGATAATTCTCCTTTCTTTAATAAAAGTTTATATTATTATACTCAAATTTACAATTATTTTTTTTTAAATTAGCAAATTTAGAAACTTTAAATTCTAAATATCGTAATCATAATTTAATTAATGATAAAACATATAAAGATTGTTCTGAAATTTAAGTTTAATATCTTATTAATGCATAAAATGGGTTATCAGACTTTTTTTCTAATCACTCCATTGGAAAATTTATCCGAACTTTTCATAGTTTGAACTTATATATATCAATCCATCTGGGTTGATTTTTTATGTTTAATCTTTTTTATAAATTAAAGCGAAAATAATATTTTTTATGTTTGATAGTGATTTTTTTCAGCCTTTCTTAACCGTAAAATTTGACGAATGTTATTATGAGGTGATTAATGCTATGTTAATACGTGAAAAATATTTAAATAAATTAATAGAAAGTAAGGATCTTAATTTAATTAAAGTTATAGTTGGAGTACAAAGATCTGGAAAAAGTACATTATTAATCCAATATCAAGATTATTTAATAAACCAAAAAATTAAAAAAACAAATATTATTTATATGAATTTTGAAAGTGCAGAATTTTATGATATTAATGATTATAAAGATTTATATAAGTATATAAAAGATAAAATTACTAATAAAGATAAATTTTATATTTTACTCGATGAAGTTCAAAATATATCTCAATGGGAAAAAACCGTAAATTCTATTTTGGTTGATTTTAATGCCGATATTTATATAACAGGTTCAAATGCCTATTTATTATCAAGTGAACTAACTATACTTCTTGCTGGAAGAGTTTTGACTATTAAAATATATCCTTTTTCTTTTAAAGAATTTATAAATATATATCCTTTTAAAAACGGTGAAAATAAATTTGACAAATTTGATAAATATTTAAAATATGGGGGGAATGCCAATGATTTCAAATATGAATGATAATGAAAATTTAATTTATATAGAACTAATTCGACGTGGATATGAAGTGTATGTAGGACAATATAATGATATAGAAATTGATTTTATTGCTATAAAGCCTAATGAAAAAACATACTTTCAAATAACAAGAAGTATAATAGATGAAAAGGTAGAAGAACTAGAAAAAAAATCGCTTTTAGCAATAAATGATAATTATAAAAAAAATAATATTAACTATGGATAATGTAAAAAATAAGCAAATAGATGGAATAGAAATTGTTAATATTATTGACTTCTTATGCGATGAATAATTTAATATTATTTTTCAAAAAATTTAAAATAGTTTTCCCAACTTTTCAAAAAACGATTAGTCTAAATACTTCCTATCCTAAATGAATGTATAAAAAAAAGATAAACGATTTTTTATCCATACATAAGTCAAATAACCATTCCCATTTTTTAATTTTGCATACATTATGAGTGGGATAGCATAATGTTTTTTTTAATAGAAAGAGGGGAATGATTTGAATAAAAATAAAATAATAATTCTTATAGCCTTTCTTTTGACTATTATTTTAATGGCAGTTGGTTATTCAACATTTGCTACTGATTTTACTATTGATGGAACTGCAGAAATTACTGGTGAATGGGATGTTAGAATAACAAATATAACTGCTACTAAAGTACCTGAGGGTTGTGATGCTGGAACCCCAACTTTTACTAAAGATTCTATTAATTTTTCAGCAAAACTTAATAAACCTGGTGATGAAATTATTTATGAAGTTACCATCGAAAATTTAGGAACTATTGATGCCGAACTGCAAACAATCATATTTACTGAAGAAATAGATGGCATTGAAGAAATTAACTATACTACTTCTGAACTTAAAAAAGACTTAAATGTTGGCGATTCTACTACTTTCAATATTATGGTAACTTATGTTAAAAGTACTAAAAGTATTCCTGATGTTAAAACTAAAACATTAACTGGAATAATAGAATATGTTCAAAAAGAAAACTCTTAAATTATTTATTTTATTAATTGCTTATACCCTAAATCATATCTTCTTCTATAATAATGATTTTTATATTAATTATTTTAATCCCTTATTTTGGTTAACTTTTCTAATTTTTATTTATCATCAAAATATAAATTTACCCAAGAAAAAAGAAATTAATACTACATTAACTATATCAATTATTTTTTTAATTCTTTATTTATCTAGTGGTTTTATAATTGGTTTTGATAAAAATCCCTATAATCATACATTAATTAGTATTTTTAAAAATTTATGGAAAACACTTCTTCCCATATTAGGTATTGAAATAATCCGTTATAAACTTCTTAAAAAGAATAATCATTTTTTTAATATTTTAATAACTATTATTATTATCTTAAGTGAAATTAATTTTAAAGCTTTTTTTCTATCATCTGATATTAATTTATTTCATTATTTAATTTCTATAATTATTCCCATTATTACTCAAAATATTTTATTTACATATCTATCTTTAAATTCCAACTATAAAATTCCAATTATTATTAGACTATTTAATGAATTACCTAAATTTTTTTTATCTCTTATTCCCTATAGTAATTGGTTTATTGATGGTTCTTTTTCAATTATTAAATATCTAATTATTTACTATATCTTTAAATCCTTTATCTTTAATAAAAAAACTATAACCCCACTTTATCCTTTAACTATTATTACTTCTATTTTATTAGTATTATTTATGCTTGGCTTATTTAATTACCAACCAATAGCCATTCTTTCCAATAGTATGAATCCTACTTTTAAAAGAGGTGATATAGTTATTTATAAAAAAGTAGATAATATTTTACCAGGAGATATTATTGTTTTTAAATATGATAATCAATTTATAGTTCATCGAGTTGTAAGTATAAATGAATATTATGTTACTAAAGGAGATGCAAATAATACTGTAGATTATCTAAAAATTAAAAAAGAAGATATAAAAGGTGTATATCAATTTTCTATCAAGTATTTAGGCTATCCTTCTATTTGGTTAAATGAATTTTTTACTAAGGAGAATTAAAATGTCCCCAAAAATAAAAAGATTAATTATTTTTAGTATTATCATTCTTTTAATAGGAATTCATTTAGGAATAATATATTTTAATAAAAATCTAAATAAAAATAATATCGAACAATTAGAAAATAAAACATCTTATGAAGTTATTTTAAAACCTAATATTTATTTTCTTAATAATAAATTAGACTCTAATAATTATTATATAGCCAATTCAATTAATAATATTAATATTTATTTTAATTATTATTTAAAAAGTAAAGCTAAAGAAAATATTTCCTATGACATAACTGCTACTATTCAAAGTTATGCAGATAATGGCACTAAAATAGTATGGACTAAAGATTTTAATTTAAAAAAGATAAATAATTTAAATCAAGATATAGTTAATATAAAAGAAACTTATAATTTAGATTATCAATACTATGTTAATTATGTTAAATCATTTCAAGAATATTATAATATCAAAACCGAAAACTATTTATATGTTAAACTTAATATTAAAATTAATGATCAAATTAATCCTTATGTTTTATTAACAATTCCTATTAATGAAAATGTTATTGAAATAACAATGAAAGAAGATAATACTTTACTAGAAGATAATAATAAAAATATTTATTTTAATAGCATAATAATTTTTATTTTTACTATTATAATTATTGTTATTCTATTAAATAAAAAAAATAATGAAAAGACTATTTTAAAAAAATATCAAGATATAATTATTACTATTCAAAGTGAACCTAATATCAAAAGTAATAATATTATATACTTAACTAATTTAAAAGATTTAGTTAATATAGCCTTAAATAATAATTTAATTATTTTTAATTATCAAAATACTTATTATTCTATTATAGATAATATTTATTATATTTATCATTTAAAAGACATGAAAGATTAAATTTTATGTCTTTTTTCCTTCCAAAGATTATTGATAAAGTTTCTTTAATTGTTTAT
>CANQNA010000118.1 GCA_947625005.1 uncultured Bacilli bacterium | reverse complement strand
AATAAATTATAAAGGATAAAAAATTATTATTTACTAATAGGTTTAAAAAGTATATAATAAAATTTAATGTGAAAGAAGGAATTAGTAGTGAAAAAGATTTCAAGTCTAATAATAAAATTTCGTTATGTATTATTAATTTTATTTATTTTATTAGCAGGTTTTAATTTATTTTTATCAACCAAAGTTAATATAAATGATAATATAATGGAATATTTACCAAATGATTCTAATGTAAAAATTGGTAAAAAAATAATGGATGAAAATTTTAAAGAAATAAAATCTTCTACTTTAAGTGTAATGTTTAAAAATCTATCGGATACAGAAAAAGAAAAAACTTTAAAAGAATTGGAAAACGTAGAAGGAGTTTCTTCAGTAACTTATGAAAATACAGAAAAATATAATAAAGATGGTTATACTCTTTATATTTTAAATGTCGACGATTATAAAGATTCTAAGACTGCATCTAATATTTATAATTATGTTAAGGATAATTTTTCTCCAGCAGGATTAGGTGGGGAAATATTTGATGCGAATAAACCGATTTTACAAATTTCAGTTGCTACAGCTGCTGTTATTTTCGCACTTATTATTTTAGTTATTTTAAGTGAATCATATCTAGAACCATTTTTATATTTTATAGCAATTGGTATAGCAATTTTTATAAACAAGGGAACCAATATAATGTTTTCTAGTGTCTCAGTGGTTACTGATTCTATAGCAGCTATTCTTCAACTTGCTCTTTCTATGGATTATTCCATTATGTTATCTAATAGATATAAACAAGAAAAACAAAAGACTTCTAATAAACTAAAAGCAATGAAAGAAGCGTTATATCAATCATTTAAATCTATTTCTAGTAGTTCAGTGACCACAATTGTAGGTTTACTTGCTCTAGTATTTATGAGTTTTACTATAGGAAGAGATTTAGGATTTGTTCTAGCTAAAGGGGTATTACTAAGTTTAATTTGTATTTTCTTCTGTTTACCAGCACTTCTTCTTCTTTTTGATAAATTAATAGAAAAAACTCATAAAAAATCTCCTAAATTTAATTTAGAAAAATTAGGAAGATTTACTTATAAACTTAGATATGTAGAATTAATTTTAATTTTGATTGTTTTTGTAGGTGCTTATCTTTTAAAAGGAAATATTAATATTCTTTATACTAGTTCAGAATTAGATACTGTTGGGAAAATCTTTCCAAATAATAATCAGATGGCATTAGTTTATAAAAATGATAATGAAAAATTAATTTCTTCTCTTTGCCAAGATTTAGAAAAAGATAGTAACATTGAACAAGTATTATGTTATTCTAATACTTTAAATCAGAAACTAAGTTATCAAAATATAAATAGTAAATTTAGTGAACTAGGACAGGATACTAAAATTGATGAAAGCTTACTTAAAATAATCTATTATAATTATTATAAAAAAGATAGTATGCCAGAAATAAGTTTAAATGACTTAATTAATTTTGTTAATAATGATGTTGTAAACAATAAGGATTTTAATAAAAATATTAATAAAGCCACTATAAGTGAATTAAATAAACTTACGAATTTTACTGATAAAAATTCGTTTAATAAAGAAAAGACAATAGATGAAATAAGTAATATTTTAAATATTAATAAAGATGATGTTAAAAATATTTTAATTTATTATAATAGTAAAAATAAAAATACTACAATAAGTCTTAAAAACTTTGTTAGCTTTCTTTTAAATGACATTGCTAATAATTCAATTTATTCTAGTTATTTAGATAAAGATTCACTTCTTAAATTAAAACAATTAGAAAAGTTTACTAATGAAGCAAATATTCAAAAATCAATGAATAGTCAAGAGTTATCTAATTTGTTTGGTATTGATGAAAAGCTAATTGATAGTTTATTTCTATTTGGAGAGACTTTAAAAGATAATACTACAAAACTAACTTTAAATGAATATAGTACATTTGCTCTTTACCTAGCAAGTCAAAGTGAATATTCTGCTTTATTTAGCGATGAAATGTTAAATTCTTTAAACTTTTTAAAAACTTTAACTGATGAAGAAAATATAAATATTAAATTAGATCAAATAAGTATGAAATATACTTTAGAAAATTTAAACTTTTCTTTAGATGATAGTTTATTAAATTTAATTTATACTTCTTATAATGAAATATCTTTAAAGGAATTAATTAACTTTTTATTAACTAATGAACAAGTTTCTGCAAATTTAACACCAGAACAATTAACTTCTTTGCAAAAAATTCAACTTATTATGAATAATTCTACTAATACTTTTGATTATAAAGAAATAAGTGCTTTAACTCAAGTAGATGAAACACTAAATAAAACTTTATATAATGTTTACGATTATACAAAAGTTGAACATCATTTAACTCCTCTAGAGTTTACTAACTTTATTATTGAAAACAAAAATAATGAACTTTTAAAAAATAACTTAGATAATACTACTTTAAATCAACTATATTTAGTAAAAGAAGTAATGACTAATACTTTAAATAATAAAAAATATTCTTCTAATGATTTAAGTTCATTATTGAACATAGATAAAAACACTTGTGCTCTTATTTTAAGTATTTATAGTACTAGCGATAGTCAAAAAATGACCCTTTATAATTTTGTTCAATTTATTAATAAAGACGTTTTAAATTCTTCTATGTATTCAAAAAACTTTGATGATACTGCTAAAGCAAAAATAAAAACTATTTATCAGATTATGAATGATTCTAAAAACAATCAAAAATATAGTAAAGAAAAAACTTATCAAACTTTAAATCAGTTAGATACCATAGATAAATCAATGATAGATTTAGTATATTTATATTATGGAAGTATTAATAATTACAATAAAAATTGGAAATTAACTATAGAAGAAATTATTAATTATTTAAATACTGATATTATAACAGATACTAACTTTAAGACTTTTTTAGATAAGGATATTAAAACCAAAATTAAAGAAGCTAAAACAACAGTAGATGAATCCAAAGATTTATTAGTATCAAATAAATATTCTCGTATGATTTTAAATACTAAATATTCTAGTGAAGGAGAAGATACTTATAAATTTATTAATAAATTAAATAGCAAAATAGAAAATAAAAAAGATATTTATCTTGTTAGTGATTCAGCAATGGCAGTCGAAATGAATAAAACATTTAATAATGAATTAAATAAAATAACAATTTTGACAATGATATTTATTTTCTTAGTAGTAGCAGTTACTTTTAAGGATTTGATAATACCATTTATGTTAGTTTTAATAATTCAAACAGCAGTTTATGTTACGATGAGTTTCATATCTCTAACAGGCGGATCAGTTTATTTTATATCACTTTTAATAGTTCAAGCAATTTTAATGGGCGCTACTATAGATTATGCTATAGTCTATACGGCATATTATAAAGAATCAAGATTAACAATGAATATTAAAGATTCTGTTATAAATGCTTATAACAAATCAATTCATACAATTATTAGTTCTTCTCTAATTCTTATAATAGTAACGCTTATTGTAGCTAATTTTGCCTCAGCAATGGCAGCTAAAATTTGTAAAACCATTTCTCAAGGTACTTTTGTGTCTGTATTACTAATATTATTTATTTTACCTGGAGTACTTGCTGCAACTGATAGATTTATTTGTAGAAAAGAAAGAAAAATGAACAAATTGTCGCAAAGATAATTTGTTTTTTATATGATATAATATAAATAGAAAGAGTGAATTCTATGTATGATATTATAATAATAGGAGCAGGGCCTGCAGGTTTAACTTCTGCAATTTATTCAAGTAGATCAAACAAAAAAACTTTAGTTTTAGAAGGGAAAAATTATGGAGGACAAATTATAAATTCTCTTGATATCTCTAATTATCCAGCTATACCTCATATTTCTGGATATGATTTTGCCACTAATTTATACAATCAAGCAAAAGAATTAGGAGCAGAAATTATTTTTGAAAAAGTGTTAGAGATTAAGAATTTTTCTAATAAAAAATTGGTGATAACTAAAAATAATACTTATGAGACTCAAGCTATTATTATTGCAACAGGAGCCAACAATCGTAAATTAGGACTACCTAATGAAGAAAAATACATTGGTAAAGGTATTTCTTATTGTGCTACCTGTGATGGAGCATTTTATAAGGAAAAAGTAGTTGCCGTAATAGGAGGTGGCTACACAGCTTTAGAAGAGGTTTTATATTTAGCAAATATTGCTAAAAAAGTTTATTTAGTCCATCGAAATCAAAATTTTAAATCTTTAGAACTTTTAAATAAATTAAAAGAAAAAGCAAATGTAGAATTTGTTGTAAACAGTAATATAACAAAAATTAATGGACAAGAATTTTTAGAAAGTATTACAGTTACTGATAATTCAAATAACGAAAAAACGTTAGAAATTGCTGGATTATTTATTGCTATAGGGCATAATCCTGCAACAGAAGAGTTTTCGTCTTTAATTAAGTTAGATAAAAAAGGATATGTTGTTTCTAATGAAAAATGCCATACAAATATTTCTGGTGTTTTTGTTGCTGGCGATAATCGTGCTAAAGAAGTTAGACAACTTGTAACAGCTACTAGTGATGGAGCAATTTCTGCTATAGAAGCGCTTAATTATTTAAACGAAATAAAGTAACATTTAAATTTAAACTTTTAA
>CANQNA010000117.1 GCA_947625005.1 uncultured Bacilli bacterium | reverse complement strand
GTAATATCAGGAGAATTTTTAGTTTCCAAAGCAGGTTTAGGCTACTTAATTGTCTATGGAGGTCAGGTATTTAAATTGGATTTGGTTATGACAAGTGTGCTTATATTGGGAATTGTGGCAGGAATTATGTATGTCGCCGTGTTACTATTAGAAAAATTTATCCTACATTCGAGAAAATTTAAATAATAAAAAACGAAAAATATAATAAAAGACCATAAAAATAAGCAAAATCTCTCAGTTCAATTGAGAGATTTTTAGTTATTAATAAGAATATTTTTTTGTTATTTCTAGGATAATTTTACGGATTTCTGTTAATTTGTTGCACATTAATTTTCCTATTTTTATTGTTTTTTTTATTAACTTGTTATAAAGTTTTTTTAGTTAATTCTTTTGTCAAAATATGAATTAATAACAGAGAAAGGAGGGAAAGAAAATGCCTAAAATTATGAATGTTGATTATGAAGCAATACCCAAAAATGCACAACAAATGAGAGCATATGGAACCCAACTTAATGGACAAATGACAACAGCCTATAAAAGTATAGGAGATATGCATAATTATTGGTATGGTAAAAGATACAATGAGTTGGTTAAATTATTCAATCAATTGATTCCAAAGATTAATGATATGCTAACCTTAGTTGTAACTGACATTCCATATACTCTAGAAACGGTTGCTAATAACTATTCGCAAGCAGACAAAGGACAGAATGTAACAACAGCAAAAAAAGAAACACCTAAAAAAATTACCAATTTAACAATACCAAATGATGTTGGTATGAAATTTCTAACTAGTGATGTTCAATCTACACAAAATAGTGTTGATAAAAATTTTACTAATGCTATAAGCCAAATGAATAACATTGAAACGGAATATAAAAAGGTAAATTGGCAAAGTGAGGCATCTGGGGCATTTGAAGCTAAATTTGCAAAACTAAAACAAGATATCATTGATTCATTTGAAGATATTCAAGGTCAATTTAAAAGTTTAATGGAACAAACTCAGCAAGATATTGAAGCAACAGAACAAGCGAATACAGTGCAATAAAGAAAAGCACATTTTATATGTGCTTTCCATAACAATTAGTTATTCTAATTGTTATGGAAAACATATATGATTAATTATTAAAGAATTAAATTAAAAAGGGGAATAAAAAATGCAAGCTGTAGATTATGAAATAAGGATGGCAGCACGTGAATATGAAGAAGAAATACTAGAACTGCAAATGAAAGAAGAATTATATGAAAATATGAGAAAAAAAATTAATAATTCAATACCTCAATTACAAGAAGCAAAAAGAAATATAAAAAAAGCAAAAGAAGAATTTAAAAAGGCATATTCTAGTAAGGGAACAAATGAAAAAGATACACAATTAGAAGAAGACTACCAAAAAGTAGAAACCATAATTGGAAATTTAAAAGACCCAATTTTAATTGGAATTAATGATAAAGTAAATTCAATAAAAGAGGATATAAAAACAAAAAATGAAAAATTGCAATTTATAAAAGAAAATAATAAAAGACTTTTTCCATAAATAAATATTATAAAATACAAGGAGAAAATAATAATTATTATGAAAATAGATGTAGAGGCATTAACGAATAATGTAAAACCAAAGCTTAATAGCGCAGAAGGAAACTTAGAATTAGCAGCAAGTTATATTGTAGGAATTACGATACCAGAAGATTTTGATTACAGTGAAAAATTAAAAAATGTTCTACAAAATATAAGAAATGTTAAGCAAAATGTTTATGATATAAAAATATGGGCAGGAAAAGCGATAGATAATTTTCAAGAAGCTGAGAAAAAAAATAATAATGTTGTCAAGTCCCTTTTAGGAAAGTCATTTAATACTAATTCACAAGGAAGTTCTAATAAAACAGGAAGTAAAGTAACGACGAATACCCCAGAAACTTCATCAATTACGTTGAGTTCATATAGAAAAAGTGTTAATAAAAAGTTAGGAATTCTAGAGGATTTAAATAAAAAATCAGAAGAAGATATTAATAAAACAGGAACTGTAAAAGTTGCTTCTTGGAATTCTTTTCACAAAAGCTTGGAGAAAGCAGATTGGACGAAACATCCCAAAAAAACAGTAGCTTCTATTGGTAATGGAGTAATAAGCTTGCTTAAAGGAGGAGGTAAGATTTTAGAGGGGTTATGGGATGTCGGTGTCATGGCCGTTACAGCTGTAGGAAGTGTTGCAACAGGACTTGTTGATTTAATGAATTTCCCACAATTATTAGGTGGAAAAAAAGAATCACTGACAGGTAAAATGTGGAAAAATGTAATGGGATATGTTGCAGAAGATCATGTTGGAAATGCATTTAGTAATTTTTATAAAAATAATACAGTTGGAAAATGGTTAGATGAAAATGCTTATACACCTTTAAAATCAGATGGTGTAATACCTAATATTCTTACTAACGTCGGAGAAGTAGCAGGTATTATTCTTATAAGTTTAGCAACATTTCGGTATTGGAGGAGCAGCAACAGCAGGAGCTAGTGCTGCATCAGCTGGAGCTGGATCATTTGCAGCAACATCAGCTACTGTAGCAGGAACAGCTAAATTTGGAAAATCCACAGAAAAGTATTGGGCAGAGAAAAGAGATGCAACAACATGGGAAGACATGAAAAAAATGTATGAAAATGGAGAGATAACAAAGGAACAATTTAATTCTTTCCAAATGATTAGAAGTTTAGATGATGAGGGTTGGAAGGAAATAAAAGAAGATTATAAAAATGGAAAAATAAGTAAAGAGCAATTTAATGCAATGAAACAAATCAGAGAAATGCCAGAAGATTCAGAAGATTGGGCAACATTAAAAAATGGACTTAAAGGAGTATTTTATGGAACAGCAAATGGACTTTGGGAAGGAGTTCAATGGTATCTTGGAGGAAAACTATCTGGATGGACTATGAAAGGGCATAGAGTAGCTACATCAGCTGTAAGAGTAGGAATTGATACAGCATTTAATTCATTAGATACACCATTTAGAGCGGGAATAGATACTCTTAGTTCAGATAAAACTTTCCAACAAGCATGGAAAGAACAAGGAGGATGGCATTCAGTATTAGTTGATACAGGAATTGGATTGGCTGGTTCAGCAGGAGGAGAAGTTTTTGATGGATTAAAATTAAGTAAAGCATCAAAAGTTTTAAATTCTGATGAAATATTCGATGATCTAGATGAATTAACATCTTTAGATATGAATGCAGAAACACAAATTTTTGGAAAGACTTCAAAAAAATCAGTTTCTAGTCAAATGCAAATAAAAATTGACAGGGCAAAAGATTTATATCTTGAGTTCAACTCAAATAATAAATATCTAAGTCCAAGAAAAATAAAAAAGGCATTTGAAAAAGTTCATCTGTTAGACGATGATCAAATGAATAATTTACTTAAGCAATGTGGATGGAGTGATACTCTTATACCTAATATAGGTGCATTCAATTTAAATGGGGAAGTATATTTAAAGGCATGGAATGATAGTAGAACAATTATTCATGAAGTAAATCATTCATTAGGAGATGTTCGCTTTGAAATGGAAGGTCTAAGAAATCCTTACAATTATCATAGAGGAGTGAATGAAGCATTCACAGAAAAAATTGCAATAGACATATCAGGCACACCAACAGAAGAATTGATAGGAGGAATTGCTTATCCAGAGAATACATTTGCGTTAAATGCTATAGAAGAGGCTTTAGAAAAAAGAGGATATAAAGATATAATACGTGAATCATATTTTGGAAAAAATTCATCTTATTTTGCAGAAAAAGTCGAAGAAATTGGTGGAGCAGGATTTTATGATAAATTAGCACATAGTATGAATGATGTAGCAGGATTTAATAGTAATATAGAACTTTACAGTCCAGAATGGAATGGTGCTTATAATGCATTGTGGGATTTAGTAGATGAGTTTTGTAGAAAGGCAGGAGTAATATGAATGAATTAGAATATAAACCATTAATTTCAAAATTAGTAGAACAATTTAAAAAATCTACACCTGATGATGAAGAAGAGCTAATTGCAGGATTTGAAAATTATTTATATACAATTGTAAGAAAAATGAAAGAAGCTAAACATGATTCTACGAAGGAAGGTAAACAAAGAATTGAAATTTTACTAAATCGAATAACTAAAAATTTGAGTATGACTAATTTAGAAACAAAAAAAAGTCGAATTTTAGTAGATGAAAGTTTTGAAGAAATAAGAAAAATTTCTGATAATGTTTTTGAAACAGCGTTAAGACAATTAGAATCCAACGCAACAACTAATATAGATATTAATGTAGAAGAGAAAATAGAAAAAATAATACAATTATTAGAAGAAGTGAAATCATTCAATAAAGAACAAGCACAAATGTTAGTTTCAGAAACAATGTTAGATTTACAATTTATACAAAACCCTAAAACTGATATAAAAAGTTTGCGACTAGCGCATATTCAAACTGCAATGAAAAACAGGGAAGATAGTGCTAAAAAAGAAGTAAAGGAGGAAAGATAATGGGAAAAATAGGAGAAAAATATTTACCAATAGGAACCGTTGTTATGTTAAAAGGTGGAACAAAAAGAGTTATGATTACAGGATTTTGTGCAATAGAAGAAAAAAATGGAAATAAAATGTGGGATTATAGCGGATGCATGTATCCAGA
>CANQNA010000116.1 GCA_947625005.1 uncultured Bacilli bacterium | reverse complement strand
AATGCAATAAAGAACTTAAAGCAGTATTTTAGTAGTTCTGAAGTAGTTGAAGTAAAAGGCGAATCTTATGATGGTGTTGATGCTTATGAAAAGATAAAGACCAATGAATATGATTTAGTTGTAATGGATTTAATATTACCAAAAAAAGATGGTTTAAGCGTAATTGAACAGCTTAAAAAGGAAAAGTGTTCTTGTAAATTTATTATTACAAGTGGTTATAATTCTTTAGATGTTGTTAAAAGAGCGAGTGAAGCAGGAGTTAATTATTATATGTTGAAACCATATAATTTTGAAGACTTAGAAAATCATATTGTGAAGGTTGCAAAAAGCTCAAAAAATACATTACTAATAAAAAATAGAGATTTAGAACAAGCAATATCTTCTCTTTTACATTCACTTGGCATTCCTAGTCATATTAAAGGCTTTCAATATATTAGAGAAGGTATCACTTTAATGTATAATGATCCTAAAATGATTGGAGCAATTACAAAAGAAATGTATCCAGAAATTGCATTAAAATATGATACTACTTCTTCTAGAGTAGAAAGAGCTATTAGACATGCTATTGAAGTTAGTTGGACTAGAGGAGATTATAATTTAATGGAAGAGATTTTTGGACATAGTGTAGATTATGATAGAGCAAAACCTACTAATTCGGAATTTATTGCAACATTAGCAGATAAATTAAGATTAGAAAAATTAGCCTTGGTTTGATTAAAAAATAAATTTTTTCCTCTTTATATACATAGAGTGTATAAGGAGGATTTTTTTAATGAAAGATTATGAGGAGTTTCGTAAAAGTAAGATTATTAAAAATGCTGAAGCGGAAATGAAGAAATGTAAACATCCTTATGTGGGAACAGAGCATCTATTATTGGCCTTATTAAAAGAAGAAGAAATAATTAATATTTGTAATAAATATAATCTTTATTATAAGAATTTCAAAAAAGAACTTTTAAAAGTAGTAGGCTCTTCCTCAATGGAAAGTAATTTTGTTTTACATACTCCACTTCTTAAAATGATTGTTAGTGATGCTTTAATGGATGCTATGGAAAGTAAGGAAGAAGTAAAACCTACACATTTATTGATTTCTCTTTTAGAAAATGGAGATGGAATTGCTATTAGAATTTTAATGAGTATGGATATAGATATAGATAAATTATATAAAGAATTAAAAAGAAAACAGAATTTTTCTTCATCTAATTGTAGTTTTGGAATAAATCTAAATGAAAGTGTGGATTTAGAAGAAAGGGTTATTGGAAGAGAAAAAGAAATTAATGAACTAATAGAAATACTTTTAAGAAAAAATAAAAATAATCCAATTCTTTTAGGGAATGCAGGAGTAGGTAAAACAGCAATTGTAGAAGAACTTGCTCGTAAAATAAAATTAAAAGATGTTCCAGAAGCTTTAAAGGATAAAATTATAATTTCTTTAGATATTTCTTCAATAGTTGCAGGCACAAAATATAGAGGAGAATTTGAAGAAAAATTAAAAAATATTATTGATACTGTTTTAGAAGCAGAAAATATTATTTTATTTATTGATGAAATTCACACTATAGTTCATGCTGGAGGTAGTGAAGGAGCGGTAGATGCTGCTAATATTTTAAAGCCTTTTTTAAGTCGCAGTAAGCTTAAAATCATAGGTGCAACTACAATAGATGAATATAATAAATATATTAAAAAAGATAAAGCGTTAGAAAGAAGATTTCAAGTTGTTAAAGTAAATGAACCTTCTAAAGAAGAAACAAAAAAAATATTGTTAAAAGCTAAAAAAATATATGAGAAATATTATAATATAAATATTACAAAAACAAATATTGAGAATATAGTTAATTTAATAGATAAATGGGTTAAATATAAAAAGAACCCAGATAAATCATTAGAATTTTTAGATTCTCTTTGTTCTAAATTAAGATTAAATTCTCAAAGTGAAGATAGAATAAAAATTAGTAAAAAGGATATTAAAGAAAAATTAAAAGAAATTTATTCTGTTAATTTAGATTGTAAATATGATTTAAAATTATTAAAAGAAAAATTAGAGAATAAATTAATAGGACAGAGTAATGTTTGGGATAAAATAATCAATAATTTAGGTGCAAGAGAAAATAGACAAGTTGGAATGTTATTTTGTGGCAGTAGTGGAGTTGGAAAAACAAAAAGTGTTAGTATAATAAGCGAAGTTTTAAACTTGCCTTTAATTAAATTAGATATGTCAGAATATATGAATGAAACTAGTATTAATAAACTTATTGGAGTTTCTCAAGGCTATGCAGGGTATGATGATGAATTTATTTTAGATAAAGTAAGATTTAATCCTCATAGTATAATTTTATTAGATGAAGTAGAAAAAGGAAGTAGAAAAGTCTTAAATTTATTTTTAAATATTCTAGATGAGGGAATAATTCATGATGCAAAAGGAGAAGTTATTGATTTTAGTCAATGTATCTTTATTTTAACTTCTAATTTAAAACAAGAAAATAGTGTAGGTTTCTTTAAGAAAAGTAGTAATAATAAATTTTTTAGTGATGAATTTATTGCCCGTCTAGATGATGTTATATATTTTAATGATATTAATGAAGAGATGATAAAAGAGTATTTGCTAAAACAAAATTCTAGTGTTTTATTGAGTGATGTTATAAATAATTGTAATTATAAAAAATTAGGCTTTCGAGCAATTGATAAATATTTAAGAAATTGTGAAAAGGGAGCAAAAGTAATTTAATTTATACTAAAACTTCAATTTATTAAAATTTTGTGTAGTAAATTTTTTTATAGCTTGTTATAATATTGAAGTAAGAGATGAAGCTATGGAAAAAGAAAAAATTGAAAAAAAGGCAAAGCCTAAAACAAAAAAAGAGATTTCCAAAAAAGGGAATTCAAAAAAAGCAAATAATTCTAACAAGAAAAAAACTAATACAGCTAATAAAGTTAAAAGTAATAAAAAGAAAAGTAATAAATCAAAAAAAACAAATAAAAACAAACTAACAAACTTTACTAAAAGAAAGAAAATAATTATTTTAAGCTGTTTAGGATTTATTTTAATTATACTTATTTATGTTTTATATAATTTTATAATGGTTTCTAATTTAAAAAGTGTAGAAATAACAAATAATGGTAATAAAGATGATAAAATGTTAATACGTATTTTACTTAATAAGCAAAAATTTGTTATTAATTCTGATACTTGGTGTTTTATTACATTAGAAAAAGATCCTAAAGATATTGTTTGGACGAAAGCGAAAAATAATAAATGTGAAGCAGAGGTTAGAGAAGGTAATTATTATATTTATTTAAAAAATAGATATGGTTATGTAAAACGAGTTGCTACTAAAGATGTTGATGTAAATAAAATTAAAAATGCAGTATTTAGTAAAAATGATTTTTATATTGCTGTAGGGGGTAGTGAAGAATTTAAGGTTAATTTAGAGACTTATGGATTTGTAGATACTTCTATTAAATATAAAATTAGTGATGAAAGTGTTGTTAAAATAGAAAACAACAAATTCATTGGACTTTCTAAAGGGGATGCTATAGTAGAAGCAATTTTTTCTGATAATTCAAGTATAAAAGCAAATGTTCATGTTATGGATTCAATAACAGTTCCTAATATTGAAACTAATAAAAATAAAAACTATGTTAGTTGTAATCAATTTAGTACAGAAGAAGCAGAATTACTTGATAGGACTTTAGAAGATCGAATTAATAGTGCCGGATATAAAACAAGAGCCGGAGCAGTTGCTGCAGCTAGATTTTTAGGATTAGAATTTAGTTATCGCGTACCTTATTTTTATGAAAATGGTAGACTTAATAATTATGATGTTATACAGCATGTTGATGGAGAAGGAAGATATTATCATAAAGGTTTGTATTTAGATGAATCAAAATTTAATAGTATTGAAGCTTCTTATGAAGGACCAGCTATTTGGGGATGTCCTTTAAAAAATCACATGGATGAAGGTAGATACAAACCGGGAGTAAAATATCCTAATGGTTTAGATTGTAGTGGTTATATAAGTTGGGCTTTATATAATGGAGGATTTGATATTGGAGATAATGGTGCTGGAGATAATCCTTACCGTGATGATGATTTATATGATTTAGGAGAGCTTAGAAATACCAGTATGGAACTTATTAATTCAGGTGAAGTTAAAGTAGGTGATTTAATCGCTTACTGGGGTCATATGGCAATGATAGTAGGTATGGATGATAATAATTTATATATTGCGGAATCTTTACCAAATACTAAAGGTGCTGTAGTTAAAAAATATACTAAAACCTATGCTATGGATTTGTTTGAAAATATCATGTTAATGGATTCTGTATATAAAGAAGATGGAAATTTAACTAATTATTGGGAATAAACGTTTTGAATACGTTTTTTTCTTGCAATAAAATATGTTATAATAAATTCTGAGGTGGATTATGTTATTTATAGAATATCCTAAATGTAGTACATGTAAAAAAGCAAAAGAGTGGCTCATAAATAATAATAAAGAATTTATAGAGAGAAATATTATTAGAGAAACTCCTACAATATTTGAATTAAAACAATGGATTATATTAAGTGGATTAGATATTAAAAAGTTTTTTAATACAAGCGGTCGTAAATATCGAGAACTTAATTTAAAAGATAATTTAGATAAAATGAATTTTGATGATAAAATTAAATTATTATCAAGTGATGCTATGCTTATTAAAAGACC
>CANQNA010000115.1 GCA_947625005.1 uncultured Bacilli bacterium | reverse complement strand
GCTTATATTCTATAGGTAAATTTTCTTCATTTTTTGCCATACTTCGTCCTCCTTATAGCTTTAGTATATATTTTTTTTAAATTTTTTGCAATTAATTACCTTTTTCTCTTTTCTTTTCAAACAATATTATGTTAAAATAACCTCTTAAGAAAGGACTATGATTTATGGTTTTTGGTGAATATCAATACTTAAATGTTAAAATAACAGACTTATGTGAATTACCTCAAGTACGTCAAAAAGAAAATGTTAAGCTTAAAGAATTAATTGATTCTATTAGAGATAAAGGATTAATAAATCCTCTAGATATCGCTTTAATGGATGAAGAAAATTTTAAAAAACATATAGATTTTCTTAACAAATTATGGCAAACAAACATAAATTACAAATCATATCCAAATATTAATGGAACCTACTATGTTATTATATCAGGACATACTAGATTAAAAGCTATAAAACAAATTGCTAAAGAAGATAACAAAAATTATTTAGTATCTGTAAAAGTTCATCCCATTAAAACCAGTGAAGAAATCTTAGCATTACAATTAGATGAAAATATTCATTCTGAACCTAGAATAGAGGAAAGAACAATTGCTATTATAGAATATTATAAATTGGGAATAGAAAATAAATTATGGCAAAATAAAAATGAATTTATAAATAAAAATAAACATAAATTTAGTAGACAAATTATATATGATGCTCTTTCCTTTAGCAACTTACCCTTAAACGTTCAACAATATATTTTTAATGGAAATATTTATTATGCCGCTGGAGTAGAATTAGGAAAAATGCATTCGTTAATAATAAAATATGTAGAACATTTATTAGGGAGTGAAGCAACTGATGAAGAATTAATTAAAAGTATTAATTATGAATATGCAATTATTTTAGGAAAACTTCAAAAAAATAAAAGTGTTAAATCTTCTCTATCTTTTTTATCAGGATATAAAAAAATGATAGAAAATATTTTTAAAGACTCCGATATTATTCAAGAAGAAATGCAACTTTGGTTTAATGATGGAGTAAATAGACAAACAAAAATGGCTCAAAGAGCCTTAGAAAAAGAACATAAAAAATTATTAGAAGAATTAACAAAAACTAAATTAAATAATAGTAAAACATTTCTTGAGTTAGACGAAAAACTAACAGGAGAAGATCATACAACTAAGAAAAAATTACTTGAACAACTATCTACTGATCACTTTCTTCAATAAAAATAGGTTGTCGTAAATGATTAGATTTAGTTCTTTCCATATAATCTATTTTACATTTATACCTAGGCCTTATATATAAAATGCCATTATCAAAATTAATAAATGGTGTTTTTTTTATAGGTTTTGCTTTTTTTAATTTAGCATATAAATTATGTTTTTTGCCCATACTAACTTTCCCTACAAAATAAAGTACTCCCTTTCTTTTTTCTCCTAAATATAGGGATACCACATTACCTTTACTTTTATCTTCAAAGCCTCCAATAAAAAATCTTTCTTCTTGCCAGTTTTTAATTTTTATCCAATAATCAACTCTTGTATTAATTTCATATTTACTTAACTTTAACTTAGCAACTATTCCTTCTAAATTCAATTTTTTTACCTCTTTAAATAACTTAATCCCTTCTTTATTAATACTTTTATTTTTAATAAATACATCGTTTCCTTCATATTTATCTAATATTTTTTTTCTATCTGATAAAGTTAAATCAATTAAATCTTTTTCTTTATACAAAATATCAAAACAAACAAATACAACAGGATTAACCTCACACTGATTCAAGATTTTTTTCTTATCTTTTAAATGAGCTCTCTCTTGTAATTTAGAAAATGAAGGATATCCATTTTGAAAAACCACAATTTCTCCATCAAAAATAGTGTTACATTTAACAATCTTTTTAATCTCTTGTAATTCAGGATATAAATAACTAATATCTTGCTTATGACGATTTTGAATAATTACTTTACTCGGAGTGGCAAAAATAAGAGCGCGTATACCATCAAATTTAAGTTCAAAAAGATAATCTTCTGAATTAAAGGGTTCTTTTTTTTCGTCTAAAAGCATTGGACCAAATTTCTTATTTGACCATAAACTCATTTTTTCTTCCTCAAACTTTTTTCTAAAGCTTCTAATAAATCATTTATCTGATCTTTTTGTTTTTTCTTTCTTTTTTTTACAGTTCTTCCATTTAATTTATCATCAATAGCATCTTTTATATTATTTTGATATTCATCTTGATACTTATTTGGTTCAAATTTTCCTTTTCTTTCTTCAATTATTTTTATCGCCAAATCTAATTCTTTCTCATTTACTTTATTATCTAACTCTTCTAAAGGTAACATAACTTCTTCTTGAAAAAACAAAGTAGTCATAATAATACCTTTACTTGTAAACCTTAAAATACAATAATAAAATTTACTTCCTATTACCGTTTTAGCTAGAGCAACTTTTTTAGAACGTTTTAAAGCTTCACAAAATAAATTATAAGATTTACTCTTTTTTTCTGTTTCAAGCGCATAACTTTTTTCAAAATAAGCAGGATCTATATCTTTTAAATCAATAAATGAAACAATTTCAATCTCATGCTCATTTTCTGGTTTTAATTTATCTAATTCTTCTTTAGGAAAAGTTAAATATTTATCTTTTTCATATTCATAACCTTTTATAATATCTTTTTCTTTTAAAGTCTTTTTACACTTTTCACAATATTTAACATAACTTACTCTATGTAAACATTCTTTATGTAATTGATTAAAAGAAGTATCATTATTTCTAATAATAGGATTCATTACAATTGGAATATTAACTAAACCAAAAGAAATTGAACTATGAATATTTGGCATAATATCACCTAATCATAGTATTTACAAAATCACTCAATTTATGTAGTAAAAGCTTAAAATAACACAAGTTATTTAACCTTTATATCACAATAAAAACAAAATACAAAACATATTTTGTCTTATTATTTTAAGATTTCATAAGGTTCAGTCTGTGTACCATTTCCACCTTCTTTTATTGTAACGTCAGATCTCAAGACAACGGCGGGACGCAATGGAGCAACCCCATCATCATAGGATACATCTATTCCCATCGAACGAAAATACGTTCCACTTTGTAATCCCCATAAAAATGCTCCTTCTCCATTTTCTTCATAATACATAGGTGTAATTGTCCATTGCCATTCATTTTCCGTATTATACTTTAAATAACTTGTTTCTGCTTTACCTGATTCACTTAAACCTGCAAAGGCTATTTCATCCGCAGTTAATATTGATATATTACCTTTTACTTTTTTTGATGTACTTCCATCTAATCCAGTAAAATTACATTTTAAACTTGGCTTGGCTTTTTCCGTTAAGTATAATCTATCATATCCATTATAATATATTTTATTATTGTCTTTTCTAGATATTGACATATCTTGACACCATTCAGTTTCAACCATTTTTGTCGTATCCAAATTCTTATCAGATACCCATGACTCTAACCTTGACTTTACCTCACTATTTTCAAATTGAAAATCTTCCACTTTTGAACCGTCACGATTATAATAACTATAATAACCATAATAACCATTATAGTTTTTTTCACTATCTATAAATGCACTAACTACGTTCTCTTTATTATATCCATTATTACATGTATGGTTTTCATCTGCTAATACTATTTTTATTGTTCCATCTCCTTGTACTCGCACTATCCTCCAACACATTCCTGAATAGTTTACATAATTATTTTCTACACTTCCTCTATAATAGTAACTTGTTCCATAATCATCCTCTGTTGCCGATAATTCTGCTTCTTCTATTGTATTGGCATTTCTTGATAATTTTTTTATTGTTACATTATTAGATGTCGCATTTTCTACTTTATATATCGTAGATACTCTTATATTGGCTTTTGCGGTCTCTGTTGCACTGGAATTACCTCCTACATAACTATATAATAGGTATTTTCCAGATAATGAACTATATATTGAATTATATTTACCAACATGTACCTTTGTTAGTTTAAATATTCCACTTGATTTATCAAATTCATATCCATCTCCATAGGTCCAATAATAATTTTGAAAAGTTTCATTTACTGTAATATTTGTAGCTGTACTTGCTAATGTTCCCTCTGTATATGTTACTCCACTTGGCGCTTTTCCTGGCACTGTTTTTGGCTCACGTACTACGTTATCTCTTCCTATAGCATATAGTAATGTATTGTCTCCTTTGGATTTAAATATATTCTCTGTTGGATCTCCTATATTGATTCGAAAACTCATCTCTTTTCCCATATCTGCACTTTGGTCCGTTTCTGTTAAATTTGCATAAGTTACTTCTAGTGTATAATTATCTATTGCTCCTTCTTCTAAATTTATTGCTCCATATATTATTTGTTTACTCTCTTTTGTTATTGTTCCTTCTTTTACTACAGTATCATTTTTCTTTAATTTATATGTCCAATCTTCGGTTCTTTCAAATGTATTTATTTTATTATCTAATATAATGCTATAAGTTGCACTAGCATCTCCTGTATTTGTTACTGTAAATTCTTTCTCTTTATTATATCCTGGTTCTATTTTTTCTGCTTCTATTACTTCAGCGTTATTATCACTATATTTTACTTCTAATTTTTTACTTGTTACTTTTAAACTTTCTTCTGCTTCATTTCCTGTTATTTGAGTTCTATAGAAAGCATATGTTATTCCTAGTAACATTACTGTTACTATCATTATTGTACTTA
>CANQNA010000114.1 GCA_947625005.1 uncultured Bacilli bacterium | reverse complement strand
GCTTTTATGAAGATGGAGTTTATTGCTGACCGGGATGCCGGTGCATATGGCAGTGGGGAGTTTTTGCTTGAAGATTTCCATGGAAGAACTCAGGAGCAATGGGAGGACAGCGAGTATAATAGTGGGATTCCGGATGCAGCAAGAGAGGCTATTCTTTCTTTATTGGCAGGCTGCGATGATAATTTGAGAAAAGTAACTGTTATTGTGGATGCAAAAGGAGATTCTTATAATGAAAGGGTAAAAGAAATTATTTTAGATTTGTATACTCATATGCCATATGGCTGGAGAAGACGTTTTGGTTTTTGTAGTTTTGTTACAGCCAATCTTCAGTCACCGGAAGGGGTTAAGCTTCAATTTGCAGAGCAGGGAAGCAGAACAAGTGGTTTTCAAAATCTTGTGGATTTGAACAATATGGAAGATAGCTATTATGAAATATTGCTGGATGGATGCCCTTTGGAATACAGAGAATATATTCATGCATTTTTAGATAAAACAGAAGAAGAGAGAGTGCGGATATTTCAAGATTTGGCAAGAGTTTTTGGCAATGAGAGCGGCGTTAAAGAATACTGTGAATGGAAAAGGAGTGTAAATGAGTGGGAAAATTTAACTGCTCAGGTAAAAGAATTAGAAGATAAAGACAGAAAAAAATATTTTCAAATATTAATTAATAGCTGGATCGCTTTTTTAAGAGAACACGATTTAGAAAAGGATTCCGTGCTAATGGAGTGTTTTCGTAAAAAGATTATAAATTATTTGACTGAAAATGAGCAGATTTTAGCATACTTGAAAAATGAAAATATGTTATATTTGGAAAAGTACTGTGAGCAGGCATTGAAAGCAGATAAGAAAAAAGCTCAGGAATATGCTGTGATATTAAAGAAATTCGCTGATTTCTTTTCTTTTTTAAAATTTTCTTACCCGATAGATGATGTTGAAAAATTTGTAGATGACATATGTCAAAAACAAAAAGGTGTCCAAGATATTGGATTTCGTTTACAGGGTTTAAAAAACTTAAATGAATATTTGAAAGAGCTTTGTAAAGTGTTAGGAACTATTTTTGTGGATGGATTTTTTCTGATATGGGAAGAACTATATTTGCCAAAAAGTGATGAATTAGAAAATTGGGAAAAAAATTTGGCAAGGATGAAAGAAGAAGAAAGACAAGATATTGTTAAAATGTTTTCTTCTGAAGAAAATTTTTGCAAAAATCATAAATTGTATTTTAAAGATGTAGATAGTTTTGACTTGGAAAATCAGGAGTTTTTCAGAAAAAAAGCCGGAGAATGGCTGTTAAAGCAGACACTTCAAAGATTTAAAGGAAATTTAAATGATGCGGAAAAGTGGTGTGAAGCATATTCTAATTATTTTGATGCAGATGATATTCAGAAATTTTTGACCAAATGCAATGAAGAAATTTGGAAACAAAAACAAAAAGAGTGGGAAAAGGAGTTACAACAGCGTCCATTAGAGACATTAAAAAACATATATCAGGAAGCTGCTTTAAATTTTGATAAAAGAGAAAAGTTCGTAGGATTTTTGTCTGATTGGATGGATAAAAATATACAATATTATTCTTCAACTATGAGAGAAAACAATAAGAGTAGTTTAAAAAAATTTCTTTTAGATGCGGTGTGGTTGAGGAAAGCTGTTGGAGATTCTAAAATAGAAGAGTGGATACAAAAAATAGATAACCAAAAGTATAAAAATTATAAAGATTGGTTAGGGATCATGGAAGTGGCTTTATTTTCAGAATATGCCAAATATGCTGTAGATATAAAAGGAGTAGAGGAGCAATATGCACTTGGAAAAATTAACCCTGTTATAATTTCTATGAGTTTGACAGAAGCAAGAAATCTGGCAGCATTTTTTTTGAAACCTGAAAGACAGACATTATTAAATTTAGATGAAAAAATAGTAAAAAAGATCTTACAAAGCACTTTGTTAAATGATTCTCATTGGAAATGCTTATTAAATGAAAATAATTATAGGAAAGAGATAAAAGAATGGATATGGGACAAGTATTTTTCTTCTAATGTAATGATAGAGGATAGTTATCTGAAAAAATTTGGAAAAGAAATTATAGAGGAAGAAAAGGAAAATAAGAAGGAAAAAAATTTTTATAACAAAGAGAAAAGGGAACAATATTTTAGATTGTGGTATGGTCAGTCTTTTACTGAATTAAGAGACGAGAAAAAGATATATCAAAGACGATGGATTGTGATTACAAGTTGTATGCCTCCCTGTTTAATGGCATTATTCCAGATGTTTTTAATTAAAATATTTTCTCAAAATATAAATATTGGTTTATATAGCGCTATTGGAATGACAATAATGGGAATAGGGACTATAGCGGTTGCAATAGTATTGGGTGTTTTAAAAAAACTTATGAAAGATCATGCTAAATGGCAGTCTGTTGGTGGTGTTTTATTTATTATATTAGGATGGATGGTAATGTTGTTGAATATGTTATAAATATTGAAGATAGGAGGAAATGTATCATATGAAAAGTATGATTCCGGTTATTTTTATTTTAGTTTTAACAATTTTTGGGAGTTTTATGCTCCCTGAAAATGTGAAAGAGGAGACATCAAAATTAAAGGAAACAAAAAATGAATTACAGAGTAGTAATCAGAAAACTCAAGAAGAACAAATGATCAAGATAGAGGAACAGAAGGAATCTCAGAATTTTGAGGAGGAAAAAGATCCAATAATTATCCTTGATGCAGCACATTCTCCTTTTACTGAAGAAGGGGAAACAGAGAGCGATTTAGGGGAGTTATTTCAGAAAGACAGCAATGAGTGTTCCGAATATGAATTAACATATGAACTTGCTGATACTGTGTGCAAAGAGTTGAAGAAAAGCAATATTAAGGTTATTTTATTACAGGAAAGAAATAAAGAAAAATTGAAGGTAATGAAGCAATTGTCCCCTGATATGGTTATATCTCTGCATATACATAGGATTGAGGGAGAGACAGGTATGGTTTATTATGTAAAAGGGAATCAAGGGGAGAACATTGTTTCGAAAATATTTAAAAACAAAGATAAAACTTTTAAAACAAAAAAGAAAAACGTTAAAAAAGGTGATATATTGAAGGAAATCACCCAGGCTTTTATCATAGAATATAATGCACCAGATGAAGATGAGATTACAGATTCCTGGTTAGAATTGAAAGCAGAAGAACTGAGTGAGAAAATAGAAGATTATTTTGAAAGTATATATGATGTAGAATAAGAAAGTGTTTGTAAAAAGGAAATAAATGATGCAGATATTATATGGAAATGATGGAATGAATTACTGTGTAATTGCAAAGTCAAAAGATGTAAATGAATCTATAATTAATGAAATAACAAACAGGGGGTTTCTGTTTTATGACTTTCCAAAGGGAAGTTACAGTAGTTCTGAAACAGAGCCTGTTTCCTTAGCGTATACAATTTCCTCTTTTAATGGTATTTTTCCAGAAGAAATGTTAATAATTGCACAATCAAAACGTATGGGAAATAGAAATACGCCATCATATTATACACATATACAAATTACAGGATTACCAAAAAAAATAACGGATTTGGAATTTTGCAGGATATTAAACAGGAAATTTATCAAGGATATTGATGTAATGAATTATAAAGAACAGGATATTGATAATTTTGTGTTTGAACCTAAAGAAGAAAATTTAAATCCTTATTCTTTTGATAAAGAAGAATATTTGAAAGAACCTTCAAAGGAAATTTTAACAAAAATTCAAATACAGATGATATTAAGTTTTTTGTATCAGGGGCTTCAATATCTTGGAAATCCTGTAATTGTAGTTTTGGATAAAGAAGGAGATGAGTATAACAATAGAGCAAAGGAAGTTATTTTTACAATTTATCAATATATTCCGTATGCTTTAAGAGATAAAATAGGTTTTTGTACATATTATTCTTTAGGAATTTCAAAGATTGATGGTGTACGGTTAGTGATCGTAGAAAGAAATACAAATTGTAGTGGGTATCAAAATGTAGTAGATTTAAATAGAAATTTTTATGAGAAATTAGAAGAAATAAGTAGTCAAAATATAGTGTACACTTTAGTTTTAAATAGAGAAAGAAAAACAGTATTGCAACTGCATGATTTCTTTTCTTATGAGGATATGACAATAGAGGAATCCATGAAACTATTTTCTGAAGTATACGATTATTTTAATTTGCAAAAACGAGAATTAGCTCAGAAAGTATTAGATCAGTATGCAGATTTTTTTTATGATAAGTATAACCGTAAAGGAGAATTAATTAATGAAATAAGGAAAACTTTAAATAAAAAGCTGAAAAATTATGAAGAAAAATATAAAGTTAATTTTTATTTACAACAATTGGAAAGAGTACTTTATGAACAAAAAGAAAACCAATGGTTTTCTGCTTCTTTAATAAAATATATATATTTAGGAGAAGCGCTGGAAATTGATTTTAAATCTATTATTGAGATAATTCTTAAATGGTTTAAAACAAATGTTTTAGAGATTATTTATGATCATGATAAAAAGGATAGAAATAAAATTTTATCTGATTTATGTAAAATTAGAGAAAGAGTTGATAAGAATAAAATTTTAGGAAAAGGTAATTTTAAAGAGGTTTGTTTTAGATTGTTTTATTATGTGAGCATGGAAATAAAAAAAATAAAGTAATTTAATGTATAAAATGATTTTTAAAGCATTCTGGTGATATGTCAAGAACTTTTTGAAAAAGATTTTGATATGTTTTTCGGAAAAAAGGGTAACTTTAAT
>CANQNA010000113.1 GCA_947625005.1 uncultured Bacilli bacterium | reverse complement strand
CAAAAATAATAGGTATCGATTTAGGTACAACTAATAGTTGTGTTGCAGTATTGGAAGGTGGAGAACCTAAAGTAATTGCAAACGCAGAAGGAGATAGAACTACACCTAGTGTTGTAGCATTTAAAAAAGGGGAAGAAATCGTTGGAGTTACAGCAAAACGTCAAGCAGTAACTAATCCAAATAATACAATTTCTAGTATCAAAAGAAAAATGGGTACTAGTGAAAAAGTAGAAGCAGAAGGTAAAAAATACACTCCAGAAGAAATTAGTGCAAAAATTTTAATGAAATTAAAGAAAGATGCTGAAAGTTACTTAGGAGAAAATGTTACAAAAGCAGTTATTACAGTCCCAGCATATTTTAATGATGCTGAAAGACAAGCAACTAAAAATGCTGGTAAAATTGCAGGCTTAGAAGTTGAAAGAATTATTAACGAACCAACTGCAGCTGCACTTGCCTACGGACTTGATAAACAAGATAAATTACAAACTATTTTAGTATATGATTTAGGTGGAGGTACATTTGACGTTTCTATTCTTGAATTAGGGGACGGAGTATTTGAAGTTAAATCTACTAGCGGAAATAATCGTTTAGGTGGAGATGACTTTGATAAATGTATAATGGATTATTTAGTAAGTGAATTTAAGAAAGAAAATGGCATTGATTTATCCAAAGATAATATGGCAATGCAAAGAATAAAAGATGCTGCTGAAAAAGCGAAAAAAGACTTAAGTAGTATGAGTACTACAAATATCAACTTACCATTCTTAACTCAAAATGAAGATGGTCCAGTTCATATGGATATAAATTTAAGTAAGGCAAAATTTGAAGATTTATGTCGTGATTTATTCGATTCTACTTTAGATCCAGTTAAAAAAGCTTTAAAGGATGCAAAATTAACTAGTAAAGATATTGATCAAGTTATTTTAGTAGGTGGTTCAACACGTATTCCATATATTCAAGAATTAGTTAAAAAAGAATTAGGAAAAGAACCAAATAAAGGAGTAAATCCAGATGAAGTAGTAGCAATGGGTGCAGCTATTCAAGGAGGAGTTTTAACAGGAGAAGTTGATGATTTGGTATTATTAGATGTTACTCCATTATCATTAGGACTTGAAACTTTAGGAAATGTTATGACAGTTTTAATTCCAAGAAATACAACTATTCCTACAAGTAAGAGTCAAGTATTCTCAACTGCAGTAGATAATCAACCAGGGGTAGACATTCATGTACTACAAGGGGAAAGACCAATGGCAGCTGACAATAAAACATTAGGAAGATTCCAATTATCTGATATACCTCCTGCACCTAGAGGAGTACCACAAATTGAAGTTAATTTTGATATCGATGCTAATGGTATTGTTAATGTTTCTGCCAAAGATTTAGGAACAGGTAAAGAACAACATATTACTATTACTTCAAGTACTAATCTTACAGATGAAGAAGTAGAAAAAATGATGAAGGAAGCAGAAGCTAATAAAGAAGCTGATGAAAAACGTAAAGAAATGGCAGATGTGAGAAATGAAGCAGATCAAGCAATATTTACAAGTGAGAAAGCAATTAAAGATTTAGGAGATAAATTAACAGATAAAGAAAAAGAAGAAACTGAATCTGCTATTAAAGAATTAAAAGATGCTTTAGAAAAAGATGATATTGAAGATATTAAAAAGAAGACTGAATCTTTAAACGAAAAAGCAATGGCTTTAGCAACTAGAGTTTATGAAGAGGCTGCAAAAAATAATCAAAATAATGAAACAAAAGATGAAGATTCTAATGCTGAATTCGTTAACGAAGATAAGTAATTTTAAGAGATTAGCATAATGCTAGTCTCTAACTTTTATGGAGGAAATATGAAAAAAAGAGAAGACTTTAAAGATAATTATAAATTTAATACTATAAGTTTATATAAAAGTGATAAAGAAGCTTTAAAAGATTTGAATTTAATAGAAAAAGAAATAAAGAAATTTAAAAAATATAAAGGACATATTTTAGATTCTGCTAATACTCTTTTAGAAATATTAGAATTTGATAAAGAAATTTCTATGAAATTAGAAAGAGCTTATATATATGGTCATTTAAATAATGATGCTGATACTTTAAATACTAACTATCAAGAATTATTTGGCAAATGTCGAAATGTTTATACAAATTATTTAGAAGCAACAGCATACATAGTTCCAGAATTATTATTGAGTGACTATAATATAGTTAAAAAATATATTAAAGAAAATAAAAAATTAAATGAATATAAAAGAGAATTAAATAACGTTTATCGTAGGAAAAAACATATTCTTAATAGTGATGTAGAAGAAGTTTTATCTAATTATTCAAAACTTATGGGATCTTTTGATGAAATAATGGGAGCATTAACAGATAGTGATTTTAAATTTTCGGATATTATAGTTGATGGTAAGAAAACAGAATTAACTGAGAGTAATTTTTCTATTTATTTAAGACATGAAAATAGAGACGTAAGAAAACAAGCTTTTGATTCAATTTATAAAACTTATGGTGATTTTAGGCACACTTTAGCAGCTATTTTAAAAAATGAGGTTGAAAAAAATTGTGTAAATGCAAAATTAAGGAAATATAAAAATAGTTTAGAAGCCTCTTTATATTCTGATGAAATTAATTCTAAAGTTTATTATAATTTGATTGAGTCTGTTCATAAAAATTTAAAATATTTATATAAATATTGGGATTTAAAAAAAGAATTATTAGGTTTAAAAGAATTACACTTGTATGACACTTATGCAGATGTAATAAAAAATTCTCATAAATCATATTCATATGAAGAAGCAAAAGAATTAGTTTTAAAAGCAGTTAAACCTTTAGGAGAAACGTATGTTAATGATATTTTAAAAGCTTTTGATGAAGGCTGGATTGATTCTTGTAATAATGAAGGAAAAAGAGGAGGAGCATATTGTACAGCTTGTTATTTAACTCATCCTTATGTTTTAATGAGTTATGAAGGAAAATTAAATGATGTTTCTACTTTAATTCATGAATTAGGTCATGCTATGCATTACTATTATGCTTGTAAATATCAAAACTATCAAGATTATAGTTATACAATTTTTGTAGCTGAAGTTGCAAGTCAAGTTAATGAAATTTTACTTTGTAGATATTTATTAGATAATACTCAAGATAATCAAGAAAAATTGAAAATAGTAGACGAATTATTACAAAAATATAAAGCTTCTGTATTTCGTCAAACGATGTTTGCTGAATTTGAATTATTCTTGCATGAATTTACAGAAAATGGTGGAGTTTTAACTGAAAAAAATATGTGTGATAAATATTATGAATTAAATAAATTATATTTTGGAGATAATGTTATAGTTGATGAAAATATTAAATATGAATGGGAAAGAATACCACATTTTTATATGAATTTTTATGTTTTTCAATATGCTACCGGTTTTATAGCAGCAATAAATTTAGCAAATCAAATATATGAAGGAAATCAAGAAATACGTAATAAATATTTAGAATTCTTAAAATTAGGTTGTACAAAAAATCCAATAGAATCTTTAGAAGTTGCAGGAATTGATATGCTTGATGAAAAAGTATTTGATGATGCTATTGAATTTATGAATTATTTAATGAAAAAATATACTGAATTAAAGGATGGTAAGTAATATGGCAAAAAAAGATTATTATGAAATTTTAGGAGTATCTAAAACTGCTACTGCTGAAGAAATTAAAAGAGCGTTTAGAAAGCTTGCGAAACAATATCATCCTGATGTAAATAAAGAAGAAGGAGCGGCTGAAAAATTTAAAGAAATTGGAGAAGCTTATGCTGTTTTAAGTGATGAAAATAAGAGACGTCAATATGATCAATTTGGTCATGCTGCTTTTGAAAATGGAGCTGGAGGCGGATTTAGTGGTTTTGAAGGATTCTCAGGTTTTGGATTTGACGATATAGATTTAAGTAGTATTTTTGAGCAATTTATGGGTGGAGGTTTTTCTCGAGGTAGAAACTCAAATCGTCCTCAACAAGGTGATGATCATCTAGTTCATATTACTTTAGATTTTTTAGAAGCAGTTTATGGTTGTGAAAAAGAATTTAAAATTAATTCTAAAGAAAAATGTCCTAGTTGTAATGGAGAAGGAGGACATGGTTCTAAAAATTGTTCAAAATGTGGTGGAAGTGGACGTGTAGTAACACAACAAAGAACAATTTTAGGAGTTATGCAAAGTGAAAGTACTTGCCCAGATTGTAAAGGTAGCGGAAAAACTTTTACAGAAGTTTGTAAAGAATGTAATGGGCAAAAACTTATTAAAAAAACAAAAACCCTTACAATAAAAGTTCCATCAGGAGTTGATGATGGAGATAAAATGAGAATGCCAAAAAAAGGATCTGCTGGAATAAATGGAGGAAGTGCTGGAGACGTCTATGTAGAATTTAAAGTAAAAGATCATCCATTATATAAAAGAGATGGTAGTGATATTTATGTTAAAGTCCCTCTAACTATTACAGAAGCTGTAATGGGATGTAAAAAAGATATTCCAACTGTACAAGGAACACAAACTGTAGAAATTAATGCTGGATGTCAAAATGGCGATAAAGTTCGTTTAAAAGGAAAAGGAATTGATGATAAAAAGTTAGGTAAAAAAGGTGATACTTATGCTATATTTAATATTATTATTCCTACTAAGTTAGATAAAACTCAAAAAGATTTATTTAAAGAATTAAGTAAAACTAATTTAAATAATAATGAAGAATTTAAAAAGTTTAATAAATATTTATAATTGCTAAAAAAGAAAAAATAGGATGACG
>CANQNA010000112.1 GCA_947625005.1 uncultured Bacilli bacterium | reverse complement strand
AATATGAAAAATATAGCAATAAAAAATGATAATGTAGGAAAGAAACCCAATACATTATCATTAATAGAATGTATTTTGACTAAAATAAAACAAAATTTTTTAAATTTTAGTAAAAAAATCTATACATAAGAAAACCTCTAGAAAAAATCTAGGGGTTTGTCTACACTCTGAAAAGTCTTCAATTTGAAGACTTTTTTGTTAAAATAAAGGGGCAAATAAACGTAAAATAGCTTGCCAAGTAGCTTTTATAAATCCTGTTTTAACATCTTTATCCTCTAACTCTTTACTATCTTTAAACGTATTTTGAAAATCTTTTTCAATATCTTTTAAAGCACTTACCTCTTCCATATAAATGCCATTTTCAAAGTGTAAATATAAACTACGATAATCCATATTTATTGTTCCTACAACCGCTCTTATATCATCAGATAAAAATACTTTAGCGTGAACAAATCCCTTAGGATATTTATAAATATGAACACCATTATTGTGAAGGACTTTAAAGAAAGAAGTTGTTTGAGTATATACAATTTTCTTATCAGGAATACCTGGAACAATAATACGAACATCAACTCCCCTTTTAGCAGCCCTACAAAGAGCATTTATCATATCAGTATCAATAATCAAATAAGGAGTCATAATATATAAATAGTTTTTTGCACTATTAATAATATTAATATAAACATCTTCTCCTATAAGATCTTTATGAAGTGGGGCAACTCCATAAGGCATTACATAACCATCTTTTTTAATTTTATTATCAAATGAATATTTAAACTTGCTAATATCTTTATCTTCCTCTATATTAGCATTCCATAAAGATAAAAACATTACAGTCATATTCCAAATGGCATCTCCTTCAATTTTAATAGCATTATCCTTCCAAACACCATGAGGACTATTAATATTAATATATTCGTCACTTAAATTAACTCCTCCGGAAAAAGCGACTTTACCATCAATTATTGTCATTTTTCGATGATCTCGATTATTCATAAAAATTCCATGAAATGGACTTAATTTATTAAAAGAAATACATTTAATACCAAAGTTTGCTAGCTGTTTAGCATAATTTGTTGAAAGTAAATTAATTGTTCCCATGTCATCATACATAATTCTGACATCAACTCCTTGAGTTACTTTTTCCTTTAAAATATCCAAAATACCATTCCACATTGTACCCTCATTAATAATAAAATACTCCAGGAAAATAAATTTCTTAGCTTTTTTTAATTCTTTTAATAACTCTGGATAAAACTTTTCTCCAAAATCATAATAAGTTACTTGATTATTAGTACTTACAAAATGATGAGTTCGATTAATCAAATATTGAATATTATCTAATTGTTTATCTTGAATTTCTTTTACTACTTTAGAATCTTGAATAAGATATTTTTGATATTCATTTTCATACTTAAAAATATTTCTTAACAATTTATTTTTCGAATAATTTCTCCCTAAAGTTATTAACAAAATAGTTCCAAAAATAGGGAAAATTAAGATTAAAATCATCCAAGGTAAATCATTAGAAAGTCGTGTACTATTTTTTAAAATACCTAATATAATTAAGATACTAATCAAACTATAAAATAAATTAATAATTCCTAAGTATTTATAAAAAAATAGACGAATAATTATGGAAAAACCAAATTGCAAGATTAATCCTAATCCTACAATAATTGCTCTTTTAATTGCATTTAACATAAACCTATACTCCTTTGTAATTCATTTTTATTATATCATGAATTAAATGACTTTTATTTGCTTCTATTCATCTTTAAAATATTTTGCAATAAATGGTTTTACCATTTCAATTATTATGAAAGATATAATATTTACTAAAATTACAAATATTAATTGAGGAATTGTTATAAGTGTTAAACCAAATATCTTACCTATAGGAGTTAAAAATACTAATAACTGAACCAATAATAAAGTTAAAATACCAATATTTAAATATTTATTACTGAATAATCCTCTTTTATGTATTTGTTCTTTTAATGATCGACAATTATACGCAAAAACAAATTCATTAATAATAATACTTAATAATGCTAAAGTTTGAGCAACTAATTTACCTAAAGCTAAAAAATGGTAATAAACAAATAAACTAATTAATGTTTCAAGTATTACTGACACTATTAAAAATGCACTAAAAAATTTTGTAAATACTCTCTTATTTAAACCATTTGGTTTTCTCTTCATTACATCTTTAGAAGCTCCTTCAAATGCTAAAGTTATTGAAGGTATAGTATCTGCAACTAAATCAATATATAGTACATGAATCGCTGATATAATTGGATTACCAGTTAATAAACCACATAAAATAATTAAAATTTCTGTAAAATTACTTGATAAATTATATAAAATATTTGTTATAACATTATCATATATTCTTCTTCCTTCACAAACCGCAGTAGTAATTGTATTAAAACTATCATCTAATAAAATGATATCTGACACATCTTTTGTAACATCAGTACCACTCTTACCCATACCAATACCTACATTAGCTAATTTAATAGCAGGAGAATCATTGACTCCATCTCCCGTCATAGCAACTACCCTTCCACACTTTTGGAACGCTTTAACTATTTGTACTTTATTTTTCGGACTTACTCTTGCAAATACTGAATATTTATTTATATATTTAATTAATTCTTGTTCACTAATATTATCCAATTTAGTGGCATCTAAACATTCATCATCATTTTTACAAATGCCTACTTCTTTGGCAATAACAGTTGCCGTAAGCAAATTATCACCAGTAAGCATTATTGGTCTAATATGCGCATTTAAACAACTTTGAATAGATTCTTTAATATTATCTCTAATTGGATCTTTTAAACCTACTAAACCCACTAATATTAAATTATCTTCTTCTTTAAAATAATCATTTTCATTTTTTATATTGTTATCTATTGGTTTATACGCAAAAGCTAACACTTTTAAAGCCTCTTGGGCCATAGATAAATCAAATTCTTTATAATTTTTTTCAATATCCTTAGTCAATTTAACAATCTTATCATCAATTAATACTTTTGTACATTTTTTTAGGATTGATTCAATTCCACCTTTAGTATATAAAATATTTTCATTTGCCACATTATAAACTACACTCATCATTTTTCTATCTGAATCAAAGGGTAATTCTATAATTTTTTTACTATTTAAAGGTTTTATATCATTTGCTTTTAAATAATTTTTTAATGCTGCATCTACAGCATCACCATTATAATTATTCTTATCATCTAGTACTGCAGTATTACAATAATCCATTATTTCAATCAGTCTATTATAATTTTTTATTTCATTTAATTTTATTTCTTTTTCTGATACAAATACTTTAGTAACTTCCATTTTATTTTGAGTCAAAGTCCCAGTTTTATCACTGCAAATTATTTCTGTTGCTCCAAGTGTTTCTATTGCCTTTAAATTTCTTACAATAGATTTTTCCTTCGCCATTTGATTTACACCAATTGAAAGTGTTGCTGTAATTGCAACAGGTAAACATTCTGGTACACTAGCAACTATCATAGATATACAAAGCATTATAATACTTAAAAAATCATAACCTTTTATTAAACTATACATTAAAACAAAAGCTACTAAAACAAAAGCTACAACAGTTATAAACCTACTTATTTTTTGAATCCTCATTTGTAGAGGAGTTATTGGTTCTTCTTTAGTATCTAATACTGATGCAATTTTTCCAAGCTCTGTGTTCATTCCAATAGCAACTACTACTGCCTCTATTTTTCCAGCTACTATCACTGTTCCCGAATAAACCATATTTTTTCTTTCTGAAATAGGAACATCTTTTAAAATAACATCTTCTATTTTATCAACATTTAAACTTTCACCAGTTAATATTGATTCATCAACTTTTCCAAAATAACTTTCTACTACTCTACAATCAGCAGGTATTTTATCACCTGCTTCTAATATTAAATAATCTCCTATAACTAAATTTTTAGCATTTACATCTTTATATTTGCCATTTCGTTTAACAGTTACATAATTAGCTGAATATTTTTTTAGTTTCCCAATAGCATCTTCTGCTTTTGACTCTTGTAAAAATCCCATAAAACAATTTAATAAAGAAGTCCCCAATATTACTATTGGTTCTAAAAAATCACTTTTACTAGTTATTGAATATATAAGAGATAATACACCTACAATTAATAAAAGAATAATCATCACATTTTTAAATTGATCTAAAAATATTTGAATTTTTGTTTTTTTACTTTTCTCAACAAGTTCATTCTTACCATTTAATCTATGTAATTTTTTCGCTTTTTCTAAAGTTAAACCATTTTTATTTGTATTTAATTCTTCATAAATTTCATCAATTGTTTTTTTATAAGCATCATTCATTTTACCACAAACCTTTATTCAAAAATTTCAATATACTTATCAGTTCATAACTATGATTATACCACAAAAAAATAAACCTCAAATATTATTAATTAAAGTATTCATTTTTATTATTATTTCAACAAGATTTATAGCAAGTTTTGTTTAAATATAGTATAATTTTATTAGAAACTATTTAGTCAACTATATAATTATTTTATCGTTATAAATTACATCTAATCATTATGGAGGATCATATGAAAGTATTAAGTTTAACTGAACCTTATGCTACTTTAATAAAGAAAGGCACGAAATTAATTGAAACAAGGAGTTGGAAAACAAATTATAGAGGAAAATTATATATTCATGCCAGTGCTACTAAAATTCCCAAAGAATGGAAAGAAAATAAAGAATTAATGAATTTAGTAAATAAT
>CANQNA010000111.1 GCA_947625005.1 uncultured Bacilli bacterium | reverse complement strand
CGAGGTGTAGCGCAGTTGGTAGCGCGCGTGGTTTGGGACCATGAGGTCGCAGGTTCGATCCCTGTCACCTCGACCATATTTTTATAAAGAAAACATAGAAATAGTAAGCAAAGTAACGCTTGCTATTTTTTGTTTACAAATTTAAAAGTGACGAAAAAGTGACGGATTTTTTAAAACTATGAAAAGAGCATAATAAAAAAGTTATAAAAGAAAAATTAAAAGAAGCGGATTTTTCAATGTTTGTAACCGCTTCTCATATCACCTTTTTTATAAAAAATGTTCATAAATTTATTTTAAATGTTAGTATTTGTTAGCATTTTATACAGATTTAGAATGTAAAAAACTGTCCATTTTATCTGCAACCTCTTTGAATCCATTGTCAAAGAAATGTGAATAAATATTATGTGTTATTGATATATTAGAATGACCAGCTCTTTTACTTATTATTTGTGTTTGTATTCCACTACTTATTTGTAATGATATACTTGTATGCCTTAATCCATGAAAAGTAATATCTTTCAAGTCATATTTTTTAATAATATGTTTTAATATCTTATAAGGTCTATCTGGGTGCATATCTTCGCCATAGTCAGTTGTAAAAACTCTATTTGAATTTTGCCATTTAGTACCTAGTAAAAGTCTTTGTTTATCTTGTTCAGCCTTATACTTTTTTAATATTTTAATAGTAGTAGGTGTAATATATACAATTCTGTTACTGGTATCTGATTTAGTTGCCTTTTCAAAAGTACCATAACCAGAAACATATTGAGTAGCTTTGTTAATATTTATAGTTGATTTGTCAAAATCAACATCATTCCAGGTAAGACCTGTTAATTCTCCACGTCTACAACCACTATCTAAAGCCAAAAATATAACTGCTTGATACTTAATAGGCTCTTTTTGTAATACCGTGACTAATTTTTCGACATCTTCAGGAGAATAACATTCAATTTCTTTTCTATGTACTTTAATAGGTGTTACATTTTTGTTAGGATTATTGTACAAATATCCCCATTTAATTGCGCTGTTTAATATTTCAGAAATTATAGTATAGTGATGTTTAATAGTTTTTTCTGCATATCCTAATTCTCTTTTCCTTTTTACTTTGCAAGTTTTAAGTTCATTATAAAAATCCTCTAATATTTTAACATTTAAGTCTTTTACTTTTATATGACCAATGTAATTACTTATATTTTTGCAATATCGTTTATATTCTTGATATGTTTTAATGCCAATATTGTTTTTCTTGGATTTTAACCATTCATCAATTAATTCTTGCATAGTTATTGTATTTTTTCTGATATAAGTATTATTTTTTAGTTGTATCTTTATTTCATTTTCACGTAATACCGCTTCTTTTTTACCACCATAAAATGTTTCTATATGCCTTATTCTTTTATTTCCATTGTAGCCTATTGGTATGTCTATTTTATACTTTTTATTTTTTACTATTTCTTGTACTGCCATTTTTCACACCTTCTTTCTGTTTTATAATCCATTCTACAAAATCGTTTTCTTTTAATTTTCCAGATTTATATTGTTCTTTTCTCTCTTGGTAATTTTTTTTATAAGTATTAAATTGTTCTTGATATATTTCTTTATCTTTGACATTGTTTATACTTGATCGGTTTATTCTCATTCTAAAAAATTGACTTGTTTTATTGTGTTCATATTTTATTGGTATTGATTTTATTTCATCTCTATATGTTTTTTTTGCTCCATATTCTTTACAAGTTTTTTTAGGGTTTTGAGGGCTTGGATTATTACAATATTTTTCGTCTGTTCTCGATTCTGTTATAAAAAAATTATTGCAATTAGAACATTTTTTTATACATATATGCTTTTCTATAATTAATTTTCTATATACTTCTAAAATATCACTTGCTTTTTCAATTTGATATGAAGATAAATATTTTATATTGTCACTGTAATTATTTTCAATATAATTTCTATCTTTTACATTACCACATAAAAGATTATATTTAGATTCAAGTAAGCGAATTTTATTATTTTGCTTTATTACGCAGGATATAAGTTCTCTCGGAATTTCAAAAGCTTTAAAATAATATTGTTCTTGCAAATTATATCTATAATTATTCATAAAGTCATAAGTTAATTCAAAGTCATGTAGTAGAGAATCTAGAAAAATTAATTGGTTGCTGATAGCTTTTTCAAAAGTATAATTCTTTAAAGAATTTTCTAAACTTTCCTTATACTGATATAACCAAATATAATCCTTTTCATTTTTCTCAATATTGTTTAATGTGTGTATTACACTGTCAAGTTGTTCAGATAATTTTAGTTGAGTATTAGAAAATTCATCTGAAATATTCTTAAATTCAAATTGAATAATGTCATAGAAAAAATTTAAGTTGGGAGTAGTTTCAGTAAGCGAATATATAAAATGATGTAAGTAATCTTGTATCATGTGTTTTTCTTTAAATTTTAATATATCTGACATAGATTTTTCTATACGTTGCCTAATATTACAATAATTATTTAAAATTTCGATAAATAAACTACCGACTTTATTTTCTAAAGACATCTGATGCGATAATCCACCTAAAAATTCATAATTTTCAAAAATACTAAGTTGAAACATAAAAACCTCCTTCAATGTTAGGGTATCAATAAAAAAATAACAATAACTATTGACTAACAAATGTTAAGTTATTATAATATTTATTGTAATCATTAACATTGTATAAGATAATGATTAAAATGTCAATAATAATTTAGAAAGAAGGTGAAAAAATGGATACTATTGAAGAAATTGCAAGAAAAATACGAAATCAAAAAGCAAAAGAATGGAGGGAGAAGAACAAAGAAAAAGTAAAAGAAATCAACAAAAGATATTGGCTTAATAAAGCAAAAAAAATGTTAGAAAAAAAGGAGGATTAAAACATGCAAGTATTTAATGTAAAAGAAGTAGCTAATTACTTGAGTTGTTCAGTTTCAAGTATAAGAACGTTAGTAAGAAACAAAGAAATACCATACTTTAGAATTGGTAGTAAGCTAAACTTTAACAAAGAAGCGGTTGATAATTGGATACATAATCAAGAAGTATACAATATGCACATGAAGAATATACAATGAAAAGTTTTTAGGAGGTGGAAAACATGAATACAAAAAATAAAAAGAAGCAAGATTTAATATGCCATTCCAACAACAATAAAATCTTACTTCAAAATAACTTGTATAAGCCATCTGTTTATATTTTACTCTATTTTTTAAATAAAAGCAAGTATAAGCAAGTGATGGGCTATGAGTAGAGGATTAAAAGCGCCATTCAAAGATTATGAAGGAATAAAAAGTAAGGATAAACATATTAGATTAACTAAAAGTATGATGGATAATGAAAATTTCAGAAAATTAAAGCCATCTACAGTTATAGTATACATGTATATGAAATTATGGGCTAATGGAGAAAAGGAATTTGACTATTCAAAAACATTAGGTAGTAAAATAGTATCACCAATGACTTTTACAAATGCAATTAAGGAATTAATAGAGAGAGGTTTTATAGAAAGAGTATATTTTTCAAATGGTGGGGGTCATAAACCAAACCGTTATGCTTTTTCTAATAAATGGATAAAAAGTCCTTTTTAAAAAGCTGGTATGGTAATATATAATATTATGGCTAAAAATTGTATGCCTAAATAGAGATAAGTAAAAATAGAAAAATTAGAAAAAAATATTGATATTTCAATAAAAAGAAACAAACACGAGGTGTATAAAAATTATATATCAATATAAGCATAAAATATAAAAATAATAAATTCAGTATATAAAAATTATACACACAGATATATAAAAATTATATACTAAAAAATATATAGGAAAAAGAAATAAGAGGAGTGAAAAAATATGAATAAATTTTATGATACAGATCATGAAGAACAAGAAACAATAGTAAATATAGATTATTACAAAAAAGAAGTTTTATTATATACAAGTAGAAAAGCGGTACATGAAAGAATAGTAAAAAAAATCGGAGAGCCAACCAAAAAATATTATACAAATAGAAAAATAAGCGGTGCTAATTGGATTATTCCATTTGAAAATAAAAAAGGAATTACGGCTATATTATCAAGACCAATATTAATTGGAAATATGAAATAATTAAAATATATGACTAAAATAGATAAATTATATATTTTAAATTGATTAAATATCGATACCAAAAAGTGTGGAATTTTACACTAAAAATATAAAACCAAAAATCTACACTTTTGCGTGTTGATAAAATCCACTTCTAATGCTTATATATCAAGGACTTTAAAATTAAATATTCCATAGTTTTGTGAGTGGAGGTAAAGACATAGTTTGAAAAACTATGGATTTGCCAATTTTTTTATTGTATAGTTTCTTTGATAAATTGAAAGAATATTTTTATAAGAAAGTAATTTTCCGACACTATAAAAAAGAACTAGCTTTTGCTAGCTCTTAAATAATTGATTTTATATTTATTTAAACAAATTTGCATGGGAATCAATAGTAAGTAAAATAATTATAAGTAAATTATCTTCTTTTTGATATTCTAATAATACATCTGGTTGTACATGACATTCCCATATTCCGTTTTTTCTTTGGTTCTAATAAATGATTTCTATATTTAGCTGGTAAAGTTTCACCTGAAGCAAGTATATTGATAACTTCATCTAAAGAATCATAATTAAAATTAGGTTGTTTTTGCAGCTTTTTCAATTGTTTTTTAAATTTATTTGTTAATTTTATTTCATATCGTTTCGTCATTATTGATATCCTCCAATATTTCACCTAAATTATTAT
>CANQNA010000110.1 GCA_947625005.1 uncultured Bacilli bacterium | reverse complement strand
AAAGATAATTTAGATAAAATGAATTTTGATGATAAAATTAAATTATTATCAAGTGATGCTATGCTTATTAAAAGACCAATTTTAGTATTAAATGATAAAGTTTTACTTGGATTTAAAGAAAAAGAATGGGAGAATATTAAATAATGAATGTTTTAAAATATGTAAGTTATGGAGTTTATATTGTTACTTCAGAATTTGATAAAGAAAAAGTAGGGTGTGTTATAAATACTTTATGTCAAATAAATAGTAAGGGAATAGTAACGATTACTATTAATAAAGATAATTATACAAATAAAGTTATAAGAAAAGCAAAATCTTTTGCGGTTTCTATTTTAAAAGAAGATGTAAGTATGGATTTAATAAGTGATTTTGGTTTTAAATCTTCTCAAGATGTTGATAAATTTAAAAATGTTAAATGGGAATATGTTAATGAGATTCCTGTTGTATTAGATTGTTGTGGATATATCATTTGTGATGTAGAAAATATAATTGATGCTGAAACTCATGATATTTTTGTAGGAAGAATTAAAGATGGTAGGGTTTTATCTAAAGATAAACCTTTAACTTATGCATATTATCAAGAGGTAAAAAAGGGTACTACTCCACCTAAAGCTTCATCATTTATAGAAGATAAGGAAGAGGTGAAAGATAACGAGGAATTTAAACGTTATCAATGTATGATTTGTGGTCATATTTATGATGAAAAAGTAGAAGGTATTAAGTTTGAAGATTTACCTGATAATTGGGTTTGTCCTAAATGTAAGGTAGGAAAAGATAAGTTTAAGAGAATTTCTTAAGCTTTTTATATGATACAAAATATTTGATTTATGGTAAAATAATTTAGGAGGTTCTTATGAGTAAAGTAAATGTTGTATTAGGTTTAAATTATGGAGATGAAGGGAAAGGTAAAGTATCTACTTTTCTTGCACAGAGTAGTGATATTGCTTTAAGATGTACAGGAGGGAATAATGCTGGACATACTGTTGAAATTAAAGGAAAGAAAGTAATATTTCATTTGATTCCTTCAGGAATTTTAAATGAGAATACAGAAGCAGTTATTGGTAATGGGGTTGTAATTGATCCAAAAGTTTTAATGGAAGAAATAGAAGTATTAGAAGGATTAGGTGTTGATTTAAGTAAATTACATATTAGTACAAGAGCCCATATAATTTTTCCCTATCATATTTTAGAGGATAAACTTCAAGAATTTTTAAAAGGTGATGATAAGGTTGGAACAACAGCAAGAGGTATAGGACCTTGTTATATGGATAAAGCGAATCGTATTGGGATACGAGTTATTGATATGTACAGTGATACCTTTGAAAAGAAGTTAAGAAGAAATATCAAAAATAAAAATAAATTTTTTGGATTATATAATTTTGAACAAGTTAATGAAGAAGAAGTTGTACAAGATTATTTCAAATATCGTGATTTGATGAAGCCTTTTGTTATGGACACCGTAAGTTATTTACATCAAGCACTTGATAAAGATATGACAATAATTTGTGAAGGGGCACAGGCAACAGGACTTGATATGGATTTAGGAGATTATCCAATGGTTACTTCTTCAAATCCTACTATTGGAGGAATTCAAACAGGTAGTGGTCTAGGAGCAAGAGATATAAATGAGGTTTATGGAGTTTGCAAAGCTTATGCATCACGTGTAGGAGAAGGTCCTTTTATTACAGAGCAAAACAATGAAATTGGAGATACAATTAGAGAGTTAGGACATGAATATGGAGCGACTACAAAAAGACCTCGAAGATGTGGTTGGATGGATTTAGTAGCACTTAAGTATGCTGTGCGTGTTAGTGGAGTAACTAGTCTTGCTTTAAATCATTTAGATACTATTGGAAAATTAAAGAATGTTAAAATTTGTGTTGCATATAAATTAGATGATAAATTATATGATGAGTATAGTGATGATATAATTGGAAGAGAAAGCGAAGTTGAACCAATTTATGAGGAAATGGAAACAAATTTTGATATAGCAGGAGAAAAAAATTATGATGATTTACCTAATAAAGCTAAAGAATATATTTTAAAAATAGAAGAGCATTTGAATGTTCCTGTTAAGTTTATTGGAACAGGTCCTGATAATGAAGATATGATAATAAGATAAGCAACTTAATTAGTTGTTTTTTTGTTTGTTGTATAATACTTATTTTAGTGTTAAAATAAATTATCTTAAAATATATACACTATCATTCATAAATACTCCTCCTTCTCAAAATATTATTCATTAACAGAAGTTAAAACATATTTATATTATAAATTTTTTATAACAAAAATACATTTCTTTAAAAAACTATATAGTTGCATATTTAAAGCAAAATTATTTATATAAAAATCTATATATGTAAAAAATTCATACTTTTTTACATAATCTATGTTAAACCGTGTCAATTATTGTTATAATATTATTAATAGTAAAGGAGGTATATAGACATGGAAAGTCTTTTAGGAGTATTAGCTGCATTTGGCATACTTATTTTACTTGTTGTAATAGGAATATATATTGCACAAGCTATATTTTTAAATAAGTTTAATAAATTAGTCAATGGTAAAGGCACTGCATTGGCTTGGATTCCAAAATGTAATATTTATTTGTTAGGAAAACTTACTGTAAATAAAATTGTTGGATGTATTTTTGTTGGATGTATTTTAATTACGGGAACTTACACTGCTACAATTAATGGTGTTGAAACAACTCATACAATTTTGTCAGAAGGAATAAGCTCGGTAGTTTCTACTTTATATAGTATTGCAGTATTAGGTTTGTTCATTTATGCGATTTTAAAATACTTTAAAATTAAGAAAAATGGTAATAATCAGACAGTACAATATTTAACAATCAACTAATCAATATCAACAAACAATGCAACAAGTAGATCAAACACAAAATAATAAAATAATGTTATGTAAATAAAAAGGAGGTTATTTATGAATAACACTAATAATATGTTTGATAATAATGGGATTACACCGCAACAACCCAATAATATTCCTAATGGAAATATAACACCTACACCACTACAAAATGAAACATCTAATAATCAAACTGTTGCACCAATGCAACAACAAAATAGTAATCCTAATCAACCCAATAATAATTATATGTCTAGTGAACTTAATGGCATGAATTCTACAACTGCAAATCCTGCACCTGTTAATCAACAAATAAATATACAACAGCCACAAAATTTTAGTAATGTAGGACAAAACTATACACCTAATGCTAATAATTTCAATGATGAAGAATTATTAAGAGCATTTATTGGAGACAATTATGAAAAAATTATGACTAGACCATTTAATTTTGCAGGTTTCTTTTTTACAACATTTTATATGTTTTATAGAAAGATGTTCTTATATGGTATTCTCTTATTTATCGTGAATTTGATAATATCAAATTTTATAATAAAAAACAGTTTTATTGTATCTATTTTGTTAGGAATAGTAGTTGGATTTTTGATTAACAAAGTTTATTTATATTATGCAAAGAAAAAAATTGATAAAATAAAATTAGAAAATCCTCAAAAGAGTAATGAAGAATTAAAAAATATTTGTTCTACTAAAGGTGGAACAAGTGTTGGAAAAATATTCTTGGGATTTCTTGCACAATTTGGTATTGCATTTGTTGCAATTATAATTATGATGTTTATGGGATTTAGTAGTTTTGTTGGAGAATTGTTTAATCTTGATAATTGGGATATAACAATTAATGGAAATAAAATAAATAGTAGTGATTCTACTAATAATTCTAATTCATCTACCTCAAATACAGGCACTTTGGTAGAAAATGTAATTGTTAATGGTTATTCTTGTTTTGGATCAAAATGTACTATTTCAATAGAAGATTCAAATGGTAATGCAACAGATTATACAATGAACTCAAATGATGATTTATTTCAAATTCTTGGTGATTATACAGACTACATTAAAGTCAACATATATTACACATCTAAAGGAAATGAAAAGACAATTTCTAGCTATAAAATATACTTAAAATCAAGTAATGAAGATATAAGTTCTATAAAAACAGAAAGTGAATTGAGAGATAAAATAGGACTATATTCTTTGGGTACTCATACTGATACATTTACTTTAAAAGAAATAGGTACAACAGGTTTTGGATATAATGATAATGTATCATATACTTATACAAATTATACATTTGTTGATAGTAAAAATGTAGAATACGAAATGAAATATATAAATTCAAATGGTACTTTAAATTTAACTGAAGGAAATAAATATACTGTTACTTTTGAAGTTGTTGAAGGAACATTTGATTATGAGTTTAATATTAAGTCGGTAAGATAATTATTAATTATACTAATGAAATGAATAGTTATATTTAGGTATAAAGCTAATTTAGTAGATAAAAATGCTATATATTATCAGACGATTTAGATATGAATGTTATGGTAAAAAGATTTTTAACATAAAATATCAAAAAAAGTGAAAAATAATAACAGGGAAATATATAATCGTTTCCTTGTTTTGTTTATAAAACAGTGATAAAATATAGTGTTGAAATTTATTTAATATTATTTAGTGCTATTTTGTAAATTTGTTGTCACCGTTCGGTCCTAACAAAAAGTCAGATTTTGAAAGCTAAAAATTTGACATGGACATTTTGTGGTTGAGAGTAGCAATAGTAAGGAGGTAAAACATGTTTGAGATTGTTTCAAAATATGAACCTAGTGGTGATCAGCCTAAAGCGATAGAAGAATTAGTTGATGGCATAAAAACAGGACAAAAGCATCAAGTATTGTTAGGGGCGACTGGGACAGGAAAAACTTTTACTATTGCTAATGTAATTGCGAGCGTTAATAAACCTACATTAGTGCTTG
>CANQNA010000109.1 GCA_947625005.1 uncultured Bacilli bacterium | reverse complement strand
GAATAAACAAACTATCAATATAATTAAAACTGCTTATGGTAAAAGTACTTTAAAACTTAGACCTTCCAATGATTTAATTGGCATTGAATTATGTGGGGCAATAAAAAATGTAATAGCCATTGCTGCAGGTATTATTGAAGGATTAGGTTTTTCTGAATCCACTAGAAGTTTTTTAATTACTGAATCGTTACATGATATTAAAGAATTAATATATAACCTAGGAGGAAACAAAAAAACTATCCTTAGTTTTGCTGGTGTAGGAGATTTACTTTTAACTGCAACAAGTACTAAAAGTAGAAACTATTCTTATGGAGTTTTAATTGGTCAAAGAAAAATTAAAGAAGCAGAAAAATTTTTAGAAAATGCTACTGTTGAAGGATACTATACTTTAAAATCAATATATCATCTATTAAAACGAAAAAAAGTTAGTATGCCTGTTATTGATTTAATTTATCGAGTTATTATGAAAAATGAAGATCCTTCTTTATTAGTAGAATTTTTACTTAATAAAAAATAAGAGATAATATTATCTCTTTTTAAATACCACTAATAAAATTTCGAAAATTCTTAACATAATAATCAAAATAATTTGCTTTTTCTATAGTTTCTTTTGCTACTATATCAAATTTTGCTATTTCTTTTCCATCTCCTTTTAAAATTAATGTTCCTACTTTGTCACCTTTTTTTATAGGAGCGATTAGTTCATCAACTTTTAAATCATAATTATATTTTTTCTCTTCTTTGTTTTTTATTAAATCAGAAACATCAGTATTTAAACCAACTTTGATAACTTCTTTTTTTCCTTTTTGTATTTCTAAAGTTCCTAAATTTTTAGTTTTTTCTATAACAATTTTTTTGCTGAAATTACTAAATCCATAATTTAAAAGTTCAACAGTTTCTTTATTTCTAACTTCACTATTTTCTTCACCCATTACTACAGAAATAAGTCTCATATCATTCTTTTTTGCAGTTGCTGTTAAACAATACCCTGCTGTTTTAGTATAACCGGTTTTTAAACCATCTAAGCCAGTATAATATCTAATTAATTTATTGGTGTTAACCATCCAAGTACTTGTACCATCTGGTTTTTTTAAGTATTCTTCATAAGTACTAGAATATTTTAAAATATTATCATGTTTAACAAGTTCACGAGCAACTATAGACATATCTCGAGCTGATGTATAATGGTTTTCACTATCTAAACCATGCACATTTTCATAATGAGTATTAATCATTCCCAATTCTTTAGCTTTGTCGTTCATCATCTTTACAAAATTTTCTACACTACCTCCAATATATTCTGCTAAGGCTACAGCAGCATCATTACCACTAGCAATACTAACTGCTTTTAATAATTCCTCTACTTTCATTTCATCTCCCGCTTCTAAAAATACTTGACTCCCTCCCATAGATGAAGCATTTTCACTTACTGGTACCATATCCGTTAACTTTATTTTTCCAGATTCAACACTTTCCATAATTAAAAGCATAGTCATTACTTTAGTCATAGAAGCTGGGGCTCTTTTCTCATCTGCATTATTTTCAAATAAAACTTTTCCCGTATCTGTTTCTATTACAATTGCACTTTTTGCATTTTTTGCAAGTTCTGTTGCATTAACAAATATTGGAAAAATCATAATAAGAATTAATAATAAATACTTCCTCATAATTCACCTCTATTTAACTATATGAAAAAAAAAGTGAACTATCACTTCTTTAAAATATCATTAATAACAAAAGTAGCTAAATAAACTCCGCTCACTGCAGGAACAAAAACCATTGATCCTAAAATATCACCAGTATTTATTGCTTCTTCTTTACTAGATACAACATAAAACTTACCTGATATTTTGCTTTTTTTGATCATATTTCTTAATTTTCTAGCAAGTGGATCATAACTAGTTTTATCTAAAGTAGTTATATTTAATTTTGTAGGATCAACTTTTTTAGCAGTCCCCATTGAAGATATTAATTCATAACCATAGTCTTTTTTATATTTCATAAGTAAAAATTTTACCTTTACTGTATCACAAGCATCGATAATATAATCAAATCCATATAATACATCTTTTAAATTATTTTCATCTAATTTTTTATTTAAAGCTTGAATATTCAGATTAGGATTAATTGACAAACATCTTTTCCGTGCTTCTTCTACTTTAAAATTTCCTATATTATTCTGATTAGTTATAATTTGTCTATTTAAATTACTTTCTTCAATTTTGTCATAATCAATAATTGTAATATTATTTATTCCACTTCTTACTAAAGCTTCTAAAGCATATCCTCCTACTCCACCTATACCAATTATTAAAACTTTTTTCTTCTTTATTTTTTCTAAATTTTCTCTTCCTACTAGAGCAATTAATCTATTAAACATCTTTTCCTCCATTAAAAAACCTAAAGGTCAGTTAGTGCGATAAAAACCCGCTCTCACGAGGTGGGTATCACATGAAAAGCATTAGGATTCTAACTCACTTAATGGGCTAGCCTTCAACACAACTTCTCAATTAGATTCCCAATATTATCACTTAGTCGGTTTTATATAATAACCATCCTCTAGGTTAATTAAATTATAGCAAAAATATTTAACTTTGTATATACTTTAGACATCCACTTTACTAAAAATCCAAAGTTTCTAATTTTTCTTCTTTTTTAGGTACTGGCGCTTTAGGAGCAGGCGTTGGAGTAACTGGATGAGCTGTTGGTTCTTTAGGTGATGAAGTAGCAGGAGAGGATTTAACTTCTGGAATTTTACTAACAGCTTTTTTTCCTTTAGTTTGTTTAGGAGCAGCTCCAGGATTTACTTCTTTTTTATTTTTCTTGCCTTTTTTTATAACAACAATTAATAACACAATTAAAATAATTAATAAAACAGCACCAATTATTATATAAATTAATAAATTAGAACTTTCCATTTGAATATTTAAAACATAAGTTGAACTTAAATTGGTTTCTTCATCAGTAACTACAATTCTTACTTGACTACCATCTTTCAAATTTTCATTATTAAGTACTTCTACAGTTTGAGTTTCTTTTTCAGTTTCATAATCTAAAATTAGTTCAGTAATTTTTTTATCTATAGTAATAGAATAATCATAAACATCACTTTGAAAATTAAACCCTTTTACGCCACCAACAACTAATTTTGTAAGTTTTGGAGGTAAAATTTCATCAGTTCTATTAACATTTAAAGTATAAACACTTGATGATCCATCTTTATCTGTTAAAGTAATGGTTACAACGTTATCTCCATCTTTTAATTCTTCATTACCTTCAATAGTAATTTCTACATCTTCATCTTGAGCTTCTGCTTCAATATCTAATTTTTTTACATCTAAACCTACCATGATATCATATTCTCTTGTTCTAATACTAAAATCAAAATCAAGAATTTCATCATTAGCTTTTACTACTAAAGATTTTAATAATAAATCTTCATTAGTACTATTTTTATAACATGCATAATAAGTAATATCTTTATTTACCTTTATATTACCACGAGATCCTTCTGTACAATCTTTTTCTTCTCCCCAACCATTAAATAAAGGATCATCAAGTTCATCTAAGGTTACATTACAAGTAGGATTCAAACTATTAACATTACAAGTCTTAGTCAAATTACTTTGATTTTTTCCTGGTACCAAAGTAACTGTATATGTTACTTCATTAGCATTAGTCGTAGTTGTTGTAGAAGTTGTAGTAGAACTACTTTCAGTATTATTCGTTACAACTTTTATACTCCCTGTTTGTCCGGCAATTTCTACTTTCAAAGTTTTATTTTCTGTAATATTATTAGCAATACCAAAAACAAAAGTTGTAGATGTATTTTTTGTTAAAATGTAATTCCCTGAATTATCACAATTTGTACAACTTTTAAAAGTTAAACCATTATCAGCTTTAATATTTTTAGTTAAACCATTGGCTGCAACATTACTAACTACACAATTAACACTATCTCCAGGTTTACCATTACCACATTTAATATCTGCTTTAACTTGCAAAGAAAATATCATTAGTACAAAAATTACTAATAAATTTACTTTTTTCCATTTCATTCTAAATCACCCTTTTATTCTATAACATCATAACATAAAAAAAGAAAAAAAGAAACTACTATTTTACTAAAACATAAAATATAATAGGTGATTTTATGTATAATAAAGGTCCTTTTAATAGTTTCTTTAATGTTATAGGAATTTTTATTCTTTCGGTTCTTATTTTTTATCAAGTAATTATAACTTTAATTATTCCTTTTAGAATAAATGTATTTGTTCTTTTAATAGAAGTTGGCTTACTCTTCTTCTTGATTTTTAGAATAATAAGACCTTGCTAAATCTTCTGTTTTAAAAATATAATCTAATAATAAACGCATTTGTTGAACATTAGTTAACTCGTCTTTATTTAGAGCAATCTCATCAGGAAGAACAATTAAAATGAAAAATAATTTTAATTCATGTTTTTTTAAAGGATATTGTTCTAAATACTTTTTTAATACTTCAGAAAAATTAATATTTAATGCTTCATTTTTATAAAAATTAACTAAATCCAATATTGGAGTATCAGTTCCTGCTTTATCCCAACTAATTAAATAATCATTTTTATTTCTAATGTAATGTTCTAATTTTAAATTATTATGAATAAGAGCGACTCGCTCTTTTTTTATATCACTTACTTCTGTATACCATTCTTCTAACTCTCTTTTACAAAAATCAATAGCTTCAAAGATTTTATAAGAATTTGTGAGCAACAAATTTTGAGAAGGAGAAGGAAATACATTATCTTCAGCATCAGTAATTAAATCATTAAAAAACTTTTCTTTGTATAAAATATTTGATAAAATATTTTCATATATTTCTTTAAAAGTATCACTAG
>CANQNA010000108.1 GCA_947625005.1 uncultured Bacilli bacterium | reverse complement strand
CCTCCTATTTTTATTTTATATTTTTATTATAGTTGTTTTTACTTAAAAATATAAGATGACGTGCGTCATCCTATTTTGGTAAAAAAAGAAACACCTAAGTGCTTCTCAAGTATTATTTTACAATATTGTTAATTTACAAGAAATTAGATTAATATCGTAAACAAAACATACACAAATAATACTCGTGTGTACATTTATATATTGTATTATTTTTTAAAACTTATAGTTCCAGTTTTTTCCAACTTTTCTTTTTCTGCACTATAGTTTAAACTCATACCTATAACAAAGATAATAGATAAAATATAAACCCATAACATTAAAGAGGCAATAGTACTTAATCCTCCATAGTAAATACTATAATTAGTATTATAATTCAAATATTTACTGTATATTTGAGTTGCTACTATCCAACCTACAGTGGTAAAAATAGACCCAATATAAACTCTAGCATTAGGCATTAATCTATCTGGTGCAATTAAATATATTAATCGTATAAATCCAAAGATAATTAACCAAGTAAGTGGTCCTTTAACAAAAGGTAATAAAGGTCTTATGTAGCCTTCTAAATGGAAATAATTAAATGAATCTAATATCTTTGTTCCAAGTAATGGAACTAATAATATAAAGATATAAACTAATACAAATAATATAGTCATTAAAATTGCTTTTATTCTTCTTTTAAAAAAGTTAGATTGTTTTATACCATATATTTCATTAGAAGTTAAAATAATTGAATTAGCTCCATTACTTGCTATATAAAACATAATTATTAAAATAATAACTAAACTAATTGTCATATGCCTAGGATCTAATATTGCTGTTGTTATATTAAATTTCATACTAGGAAATATATGATTAATAATTGTTGATAAACTATCCATTGAAATATGAAACCAATTAGAAATTGCACTAACAAAGGTTATAATAGGAACAAAAGACAAAAAAGAAAAAAAAGCAAGTTGTCCAGGTAATATTGCCATTTCTGGTCTATTAATAATTTGAAATACTTTTAACATAAAAGTTTTAAAACGTTCCAAATTATTTTTGCAAATATTATAAAACTTCATCGCTATTCTCACCAAAGTTTTCTTTATTCTCTCTCATCATTTCACTAGCTTCATTAATTGCATCATCTATAAGTTTTAAATCATCTACAATCATACTAAAACCAACTGCTGCACTATAATCATATGGTAACTTTTTAAATTCTTTCATTAATTTCTTTATATAACTTATAACTTGTTTTTCCGAATAACCAACCATATAAACCATAAATTCATTACCATCAGTTCTCATAATTTCAGTATTATCCGGTTGAGTCTTAAATAAAACATTTGCAGCACTTTTAATTTGTTTGTCTCCTTCTTCATGTCCATAAGTATCATTTAAATATTTAATATTATTTAAATCAATTACAATTACTGCTTGAGGATAAATTGTATTTTGATTCCAACTTTCCATATTTTCATTTAAATAATTACGATTTTTTAAACTAGTTAACATATCTACAAATTTTAATTTTTCATCTTTTTTCATTTTGGTATTCAAAACAATTCTTTTAGATCTTCTAACAAAATAAATAACTAATAAAATTAAAATCGCTAAAAATATCAAAACATATTTAGCTAGTGAAGAAACTTGATTTCCACTTAAATAAGCTTCAGTAAAATCTGTTGTTCCCCTTAACTTATAAATAGAATCATTTAAAGTCATTATATAGCTAGAAAATAATTTACTAAAAGTATCTACTCCACTATACATAAAACTATAAGAACTATTCGCTAAACTACCTTCTATTCTTATATTATAATTATCACTCAATTCTTTTACATAAGTTTCATATGTTAATTTATCTAAAATAACTGGATTACCTTTTTTTATTATTCTTTTTAATTCTTTATTGTTTTTATAAGTTTTAATAGTTATATTAGAATTATTTTTTAAATATTCTTCTAAATAGGTATTTTCTAATACATATAAATTACCTCTATAACTTGCAATTGAATCATAAACATTTTGACTATTTTTATCTTCAATTAGGACATAATCAATTCCGATATTAGTCCCAATATTAGTAACACCTTCTACACTTATATATGGATTAAAAGCTAAATTAACTTTATTATTACTTACTGCTTTAACTAAAGAGTCACTAGTTTTATATTTTTTATATTTTAAATCAACATTAGCAAACTTTATAAAATCTTCCAAATAAGTATTAATTATACCATTAAAATTTCCCGCTCTCATAAATTGATAAGGATACATATCAACTACTCCAACTAAATAATCTTTATTAGTTAAAGTTGCTTCTTCTACTTCACTTATTTTTAAAGAATCTATAAATAAATCATAATTATGTTTATAATAATATTTTTCTCCCTTATTTAAAATCCAATTATTATAAAACTTCGTAATAATAGAATTTAAAGTTTTATCTTCTCCTTTAGTAAAATAATAATAAACCTTTAAATCATCAAAATGATAAACTACTTTATAATCATTTTCTAATATTACATTCTTATAATCATTTAAAGGCAATATAACATAATCTAAATTACCATTTTTAAATTCTTCTAATAATTGACTAGAAGTTTCATAATTACTTAAAGTATTATTAGGTAAGGCATAATATTTAGCAATCTCTGCAGAATCTTTTGTAAGCATACCTATTTTTTTATTTTTAACATTATTAATATCTGCTACTGTAGATAAAGTTTTACTTATTAATACATAATTATCTGTATAAATTAATAAATCATTATCTGATAAATCAAATCCTTCATTAAAACCTAAAGAAACATTCTCTTCATTACTAACTACATTAGGATTTACTTCTAAATCATACTCATCACTAAAATCTTCCATAAAATCATAAAAAACGCCTTCTCCATCACTACTAAATATATTATGATTATTTTCTACATTAAAAGTGATTACTTTAGATTTATTATTGTTTATCCAGGTTCTTTCTAGTATATTTAAACTATTTTTGTCACGGAAAACATTATAAAGTACTAAAAAGATCCCTGCTATAACCAAAATTAAAATTCCAATAATTAAAAATATTCTCTTCTTTTTCATAAATACTCCTATGAACTATATTTAGTCCATGAAATTGTAGCATTATTTGCATTTTTATATCCCATAATTGGAAAAACATTTTCTTCTTCAGTACTTAAAGAATCAAAAATAAATTGAATATCATAAAATTCCTTTTCTTTATCACTAAGTTTTTCTAAAGCTTTAATAGAAATATTTTCCGCATCAGTTGGAACTCCTGAATTTAGAGTAACTACAATATAAATTATTTTACCTTTTAAATTAACATTAACTTTGTTTACTAAAGTATTTTCTTTAACAACATCTTCTATTTCAGTTAATCGATCATCACTTAATTTAACTGCTTCAATACCCTCTAATCTATTTCCATAATTACTTTTTCCACTTTGACCTAAAAAATAAACTGACACACCTATAATTATAGATAAAATACAAACAATAGATACTATCATTAATATTACATAAACACGATTATCTTTATAAAACCCTTTTAATCCTTTCAAATAAATCACCTCAATTAAGTAATATCATTATACTACATTATACTTTTTTTAGCAATTTATATAAATTAAAAAGAAATATTATAAAAATATTCCTTAATTAATCTCGTAAGGTGAAGTTTGCATTCCATTACCTTCTTTTATTGTAACATTAGAGGATAAGACTACTGCGGGACGTACCATCTCTTCATTGGCAACGTATCTGAAGGACAAGCTGCCGGACGAATTTACATAAAATACGTAAGGTTCGCTTTCTTCGTCATTGTAAAAATAAGGCGACATTATCCACCAATTACTTTCTGCATTTTCTTTTAAATAATAATTCCAACTTACTCCTGAGTAATTAAATATACTTCCTGCATATGCTACCTCATCTGCTGTTAATAATGCTATTTTTCCTGTATATTTTTCTGCTTTGATATTATATAATCCTGTAAAATTACATTTCAAACTGGGAGAGGCTGTATTTGTATTTGTTAATCTATCATATCCTCCATAGCTTACATTTCCAACATTATCTTCATTACTTATACTCATATCTTGACACCAATTTGCTTCTACTAATTTGTTTCCTTCTAAAATATTACTCTGTTTCCATTTGTCCAATTCTGTTAAAATTTCACTCTCTGAAAACTTCACATCTTCTGCATAAAAATCCCACTTAAAATGCTTTCCTTCTTCGTTTATAAATGCGCTTTTTGTATCACTTGTATTAGAATTACATGTTCCATTCTTATTTGCTAATACTATTTTTATTGTTCCATCTCCTTGTACTCGCACTATTCTCCAACACATATTTAAATAATTTACATAATTGTTTTCTACATTCCCTCTAAAGTAGTAACTTGTTCCATAATCATCTTCTGTATATGATAACTCTGCTTCATCATCTGCACTTGCTTCTTTTCCTGGTATAGTCTTTGGATTTATTATTTCATTATCTCTTCCTATTGCATATAGTAATGTTTCTGTTCCCTCTTCTTTAAATATATTTTCATTCGTTCCTACTATATCTACTTTTAATGATAAATTTTTACCCATATCATCACTTTGATTCTCTTCACTATCTGCATATATTATTTTTAATATATATGTATCTGTTTGGGTTCCTCCTTCATTTTTCTCTATCTCTGTTTGTTTTAATACTTGTTTTTTTAATTTATTTGTTATTATTCCTTCTGCTATTGGATTTCCATTTTCATTATCTTTATACAACTTATATGTCCAATCTAATCTAGTAAATGTATTATTTATATTATCTAATATTATACTAAATGTTGCTTTTTCATCTCCTGTGTTTTTTACACTAAATACCTTTGTTATTTCACTTCCTGGTTGTACTGATTGATTAGTTACTACACTGGGATCATTATCCTGATACTCTACACTTATTTTTTTACTTGTTAC
>CANQNA010000107.1 GCA_947625005.1 uncultured Bacilli bacterium | reverse complement strand
TCATTCTTTTTTATTTAGGACATTTTTATTTGCCAACTCTATAAAAATTTGGGACATTTTCACTTACCAGTCACATACATTTTCAATTTAAGTTTCAATTTTTAATATATATATTTTTTTAATACTAATCTTAATAATAAATGTTAATTTTAAATTATATTTTTATTTTAAAATTAACACTCTACACTGTTAATTGACAAGATTATAAACTACAATTTATTATAATAATCTATTTCTTATTAAAGATAAAACTATTAGTTCGTGTTTGTAATACTTTTAGTTCGTGTTATTTTATTCTTCTAATTGTTATACTTTTATTAAATAATATTTGGAGGTATCTTATGAACGATCATGAGAAATTTTTGAGAAAAAATATTGGTAAAAAAATAAAATTAGCTAGAGCTAAAGCTAATTATACCCAAGAACAGTTAGCTGAAAAAACTTCTCTATCAACTAGATATATTAGTCAGCTAGAACGTGGTATTGCATTTGGTAGTGCTACAACTATTACTAATATTTGTAAAACATTAAATGTTAATCCTAATTTTTTATTTGAAGATTCTATTGATGAAAATTCTTATTCCCTTAATGATGTTATGGATGATAAATTTTTAAAGAATTATTTGAAATTGAATTCATATAATCGTAATATTTTAAATTTAATGGCAAATGAATTATTAAAGTTACAGGAATGTAATATAACAAAATCAAAACAAGCCTAACTAAAAAAATTATCAATCTGCAAAAAGATTAAGAACTATAAAAAGAGACAAATGAACTAACTTTCTTTATAGTGTCATTTGTTTCTTTTTTATTTTTTCTTTGCTATAATATTATATATATGCCAGTGTTTTGTTTTTCCTAATCCAGTTTTTGCATCTTTTTCTATTTCATTAAAATATACTATTTCAAATGACTTTTCAAATAAAGACAAAACTTGCTCCTTTGTTAAAAATGTCATTTGTTTTTTTATTTTTGCCCATGAATCATTTAATCCAAAAAAATTTCCAACAAAATATCCGCTCTTTTATAATACTATTAGCAATTCTATTCCAAAATTTATTAAAATATTTTTTTTCACAAAATGGTATACTAAAATTAGCAATTAACAGATTATTTCTTTCCAGTTCAATATCTTCAAAGTTTTGACTATTAAATCTAAATTTTTCTATTTCTTTACTATCTAATTTTTTAGATATAATTTCTTTTGTGTTTTCTCTATCTATTGATAAAACTTCCCAACCATTTTTTATTAAATATACAGTATCTCTACCTGCACCACACCCTAAATCAATAGCATTTGTAGGCTTAATATTCATATCAATAAATTTTTTAACCATTGGATTTGGTAAAGCATTTTCTGTATTTTCATAATATTTTTTTATATTCTCCACTACCACTCCTCCTAGTCTTTTTATCAAAAATTATATCATAATCATATTTTTATTTTAAATTATTTTTTGAAGATATTTTATAAAACTTAATGTCTATTTTAACTTTTATTGATTTTTAAGTCAAAAAAGTAGTTAATGAATTTTTATAATACCAAAAAAGACCTCCATAAAGGTCTTTTTGTGATTACTTTATATTTTTATAATTATTATACTTTCTGTACATAATTACCGCAATTAGTGTTATTGCTATGATACTAGTTATTATTACTATATTATCTCCCGTTAGTGGTAATTTTCCATCAGCAATAGTATCATCTACTGCTTTTTTAGAAGCACTTTCTTTATTAATTACAGTAACACTACAAGTAGCTTTTTTTGTACCATCTGTATTTGAAACAGTTATTGTTGCAGAGCCAATATCTTTTGCAGTAATTTTTCCATTTTCCACACTTACAATATTTGAATTACTACTAGTCCATACTAAATCTTTATTGGTAGCATTATTGGGCAAAATAGTAGCAACAAGTGTTTCAGTATTTCCAACATATAATGATATTGATGATTTATTTAAGAAAATTGATGTTATTGGAATTACAGTAGGTTCTGTGGAGGTTTCTTTTTTTATTACTGATACAGTACAAGTATCCTTGTATTTACCATCTTCTGTTGAAACAGTAATTATAGTATTTCCAATATTTCTTGCTGTTACTTTCCCATTTTCAACAATTGCAACGTTTTCATTACTGCTAGACCATATTACTTTTGTAGATGAAGACATTTCAACAAAACTAACTGTTAAGGTTTCACTTTCATTTTCTTTTAGTGATAATTCATTTTTATTCAAATGTATAGACCCCATTGTCATTATAGGAGGTTCTCCAATACTATCTATAGTTCTAAATTCTATTCCTTTATTTTGTGCATATGTTTGAGTTGTAGAACCTTCATTTCCATATAAAATTAAATCAGAAGAACAAAGTTCAAAAACATTTGTATCATAACTATTGTTATAATATTCTAAATTATCATTATAAATATATACTTTTTTCAGGCTTTTGCATCCTCTAAATTCACTACCTACAAATTTTTGTATATTTTTAGGAATAATTATTTCTTTAATACCTGTATCTATAAAACATCCCTGATTTATAATAGTTAGATTAGATGGAATATTAATATTATTTAAACTTTTACAACCTATAAATACTTGCCAATCCATATCTGTTAAACTTTCAGGTAAAATAACACTTTCTAGATTTTCACATTCACAGAAAGCCCATCCTCCAATTGTTGTTATTCCTTCACTAACTACAATCTTTTTTATTTTACTATGCTCAAAAGCATGAGATTCAATAGCTACAACATTATGTCCATCTATCGTACTTGGTATTGTTAAATCGCTTTGTGAACCATTATATTCTGTTATCGTAGCATTTCCATTGGCATCAAGAGTATAAGTGAAATTAGAAGCTCCATACGACTTTATAGTAAATACTACTATAATAAATAAACTAATTAATAAAGTTCTATATATAATTTTTACCATTACTAATCTCCTCTGTTTTTATTCTACAATATAATACAAATTTTTGCAATAAAAACAATTAAAAAAATATTAAAAAAATCAGAGTGCTTATAAGGCTATAGTAATAATTTTCATTGATTTTATCTAAAATTTATGTTATAATATTTACATAATTTTGTTTTAATCATAGGCTAATTTACTATGATGATAACAAATGTCTATAAAAAAGGAGTGTGATATCACAAGCAAAATTGTAACCAGCAAACCCAAAATATTTGAAAGGAGGACTACATAGTGTTACAGTTGCAAGCAAAATCCATTGACATCTGCCGGATTAGTAAACTACTTGCAAGATATGATGTCAAAGCAAGTATATCTAATTCGGTAATCACTTTGAGCAATGATGTTTCTGATGAATTGCTTACCCAACTTTGTGGTAGCATTAAAATCGATGCTGTTCAAAACTTTATAAGTGAAGAACCATTGTTTTTTTCAACTGAAACTACATCTGCTAAAAGTGCAGAATGTATCCAAACTGAAGTAGTTGAAAAACCTATTGAGGCTGAAACCACTCTTGTGGAAGGAACTCCAAAGGTTGATACTACGCAACTATCGCCTACTTTATCGCATTATATTCCTGCATATGATTTAATCTATTCAAAAGTAAAACGTGGTGAAATATATCTTTGCGATTTTGGTAAGCCTTATGGTAGTGAGCAAGGAAAGATGAGACCTGCTATTATCATTCAAAATAATATTGGCAATTTATATTCACCTACAACGATTGTTGTGGCATGCACAAGTAAAAACAAAAAAAATCTTCCAACTCATTACAATACATGTTTTTCTACTAAAAATATGGTTGACTTTAGTACTTCTCAAATTAGTATGAAAGAAAATGTAATTATGGCAGAACACATTAAAACAGTTGACAAAACTAGACTGCGTAAATATCTTGGAACATTAAAACCTGATTTTATGAAAATACTTGACAGTAAGATTAATATTTCGTTACATTTAAACGAAGAGTCACAAACTGTTGTAAAAGAGAAAATCTATGTTGATGAACCTAAAACAAGTACAGAGGTAGAAACACCAAAAGAACGGAAAGATGTGAATATGATTCAAGTTCAGTTATTATCTTTTGTTGATATTAAAGAACTTATACGAATTTCACAAAGCATTTCTAATGATGAGGTTAAAGCACAAAGAATCCTTGAGTTGTTTGGCTTTGATTTCAAGAGAAATGGAGTTCAGTATTTACTCAAAGCTATTATTGCTTCCCCAAAAAATGCTTACTTTAATCTTGAAACATTATCTGAAGCTGTTTCTCAAACTGAAGGCATTGACAAGGAAGAAATAAAACGCTTAATCGTTGCAAGAGTTAAAGAAACTTTTGGTTTTCGAAAAGCTCCTACGATTGATTTTATTCGTTTGATTAATATTTTTTTATAAAACAGGAGGTTAGCCATGAAAAAAATAATATTTAAGGTCGGTCCATTAAAGGATATGTCTGTCGTTTCTTTGATTAAGGAAATCAATAAAATCTCTTGTCGGATTTCCATTGATTTTGAAAATGGATTTGTAGATGTCAATAATGTCAACGATTCTATGATTGAAGATGTTATTAAGTTGGTTAATGACTACTATACTATCTTAAAAGTTGATATTGACAATACCTTCGAGGAAACAACGGAAGAATGTTCAATGCCTGTTGAAAATGAATCAGTTTCTAAAGATGTTGAAAAACACAAGAAGATAGAGACTGATTATGTTGCCAACAAAAAACACACCACAGTTTTAGAGCCTCAATCTGAAGATGATTTAATCATTAAAAAGATTGAGTTTAAAAATGAATATGTAGAAAACCTCATTAATAGTTTTATCAAGACTGCTTATTGGGCATTGTACAATCGATATGCAACTGAAAAAGACATTGGTAAGTATATTCTTACCTGTATGAATGAAATTACTATAAGATTTTCATCCAAATCCATTATTGATTTTGATATTGGAGACATTGTTGATGTAAACTATGGCACTCATCTTCCTGGCGAGATTATTGGTAA
>CANQNA010000106.1 GCA_947625005.1 uncultured Bacilli bacterium | reverse complement strand
GCAAATTTTTATCTATTTAAAAATATTAAAAAATTTTAATATTTCTATTGACAATTAATAGTTAGTCTTTCTTATTTCTCTTCTTCTTGTTTTTTATCAGCTAATTTCTTTTCTAAATAAGATACAATCCCTACTAATGTCAAAACATAAACAATTAACACCATAGGAATAGTAAGTCTTCCAATTGGAATTCTAGTAATTGCTATGACACTTAATAAAACAATTTGTGCCAAAACGGATAGTAATGCTGTCTTAATCATAACCTTTCCTACTCCTAAGCGATAATATCTTACTGCCATATAGACTAATATAAGAATGGTTGCTAGGATAAATGGTAGGATATAAGGTCTTAGGATATCTCTTCCTCTTGTGTGAGGAATTGTTTTTATTTCAATACTGTCTGCAGATAATTCTTTTGCATATTTTTCATTAACTTTATTAATTATATTTGTTTTTTGTTCTTCTGTTATATCTTTCGCTAAAATATTCACACTATCTTCAAATACTTCTACCTTTTGAATCACAACTGCTTGATTCGGTAAGATTTCATTAGTAATTTGTCTAATATCTGCTATTTCAAAAGTAGTACCAATATCTAATTGTATACTTTTCGCTTCTTGATATCTTAAATCAAAATTTAATCCAATTGTTAAAGTAACCACCATTCCTGCTAAGATAACAATAGCGATAAAAAAGGATAGTATTTTTGTTTTTTTACTTAAATTCTTCATTTTTATTTTTCCTTTCCTTCCTTAATTTTAAATAAAAGATTGGTTACTATTAAGTTATAAACTGCTATTAAAGCAATTCCCCAAAACATTACCATACCAAAACTACTGATTGGCATCCAATTAGAAAAACAGAAAGTAATGGCTAAAATCATAACTGGTATTGTTTTTATAAAAAAGTTTTGATAGCTTTCTTTTTGATTGTTTTTGGCTAATAACTGATAGATTAGAATATAATTTAAAATTCCTATTATTATCATTGCTATTAATCCTTCTATGGATAAAGCAACATTTGTATAACGAATCAATAAGACAAAAACAGCTATAAATCCAACATACAAGAAAGATCCTAATATTCCTTTTCCTTTAAAACGAATTATTAATATTACAAGTGCTAATGCTGCTATTCCTAATGCAATATATTGAGCCATTTGAATTTCGTTTTCGGTTATATCAGATAATACATATTGATTTTCATCTAACGTATATACCAATGGCATTTTCCCTGTATCTAACACAATTGCCATATTAGAAGCTTGCTTGATATAGTCTTGTAATGTTTTGTTATCCGTTGTTGCTGTTCCAACAGATAGTTGTAATTTTCCTATTTTTACTGGTTCATCAAAACTTGTTGACATGATTTCTTCATCATCAATATTCATCGTTATCTTTTTTTCCTCTTTTGTATCTTCTTCTGTTGAATTGTTTTCTTCTGTTGTTGTTTCCTCTACATTTTCTGTGTTTTCTTCTTGTTTTGTTTCTTCGATTGAAGTTTCTTGTGTTTTATATTCATTGCTAATTTCTTCTAATTTTTTAGCTCCTTCTTTCGTAAATTCAATATCCAAATATACAACCGTTCCTTGTCCTGTTACACTACTATTATTCGAACCATACATTACTTTAGCTTGCTGAATATCCTCATTATTCATTAAAACTTCTTTTGTCTGACTATCTACAATTTCAAATTTTCCTGTTGTGACAATGTTACTAACAACATCATCTGTATTATCATTTTCTGTTAATTCAATAATGATATCTCCTGTTCCGTTCATCTACTTTTATAATATAATTATCTAGTCCTACTTTTGCTAGTCTTTTTTCAATCATTTTTTGAGCTGCTCTATAATTGGAAACATTTTTTTCTTCTTCCTTATTTACTGGTATTTCTTCTTTTGTATATCCTTTTTCTGCTATTTGCTCATCTGTTAATTCTTCGGTTCCTTCCTCTTCTACTTCATTTCCTTGGGCATCTTTTATGCTTGTTTTTGTTGCAGTATCTAGTTTTAATCGAACCACTCTGCTTCCTTTTAAATCCATCGCATAAGAATTTTGTTTTACTTGATTTTCCATTCTGTTTTGCACAGGTACATAAATCCCAAAAAAGGCAATCATTGTTACTAATATAATAGCTAATATAATGGTTCCTATCTTTATTTTCTTCATTTTAATTCCCCCACTTATAATAATTTTGTATTATTGATTACTAATTCAAACCATATTTTCAAAAATTTTGCTGCATATTTACTCATCATCGTTCGATCCATAAATATTTCAAAATAATCTAATACGGGACATATTTCGGTATCGATGGTTAAGTTTAATATGATTTTCCTATTTTTACTATCTATTTTGATATCAGCATTTGTTACAGCATAATTAACTCTATCATGGATATCAAAAGTTGCTAAATTCGTATTCGATACCCTGTTTCTATGCACATCTGACTTGTCTGCTAAAATAAGTGCTGCTGAAATATCACTAATAGCTGTTCCTGTATTTTCATCATGATTTCCAATCGCCATCATAATTTCAGTTCTTTCTTCTACTGGCATTCCCATGTCTTTCAAGATATAATAACTAAGTATTGCTCCACTATGAGCATGATCGGTTCGATTGACACAATTCCCAATATCATGTAAGTATCCTGCTATTTTTGCTAATTCAACCGTTCTTTCTGGATATCCTAAACTTTGTAAGATATTGCCTGCTCTTTCTGATACAATCGAAATATGCCTGTGACTATGTTCGGTATAACCGAAGATTATCTAATTGCTTTTGAGCACCTTGAATCAGAGCTTCTACTTCCTTATTATTTCTAACATCTTGTAAGGTTATCATTTTATTTTGCCTCCTTCTTTTTAGTCTTTTTAAATTTTATCTTAAAATCTAAAAAATATCAACTATTTTTCATAATAAATTTGTGCAAATTAATAGTAATAATATTAATTTGCACAAATTTGTTTCAACTAATACCTATTTTATGATTGTTTTCCGATTGCATAAATTATAAATTGATATTGTTTTATCGTTTCTCCATCTTTTGTGTCTTGCCAATTCGCCTTTTGACTTTGTTCATATTCCCATTGCCAATTTATGATAATCCTTTTATTTCCCTTTACTTCTCCTTGCAAATCCACTTCCATATCTTTTAATTTTTTATATTTTCTATCTTTTCCTTCTATTCCAAAGATAAGGTTTTGTGGTTTGCTATTTTTATCTTCAAATTGAATTTGATAATTCATTTTTTGATTGGCAATTAGTTGAATTTCAAAGCTACCTTGCGTTCCTGGTGCTATTTTTTCGCGAATTAAAGTATTTTCATGAATGGTGTCTGCTAAAGTTATATTTTTAAAATCGATGTTTTTATAGGATACTTGAAAGATGTAAGGTCCGTTCTTTTGCTTTTATTTCACTTGATTTTTCCTCTTGTCCCCAAGAAAATAATTTAAAGAAAATCAATTCCTCTTGAAATAAATTACCTTCCTTATTTTTCTTTTGGAAGAAAAAAATACTTAGAATTAAAATTATGAGAATGACCAACATTAATTTTCTTTTTTGTTTTTTCAATAAATTGGTGCCTCCTTTAACCTTTTGCTTGTTCTGAGTGCACTTTTATTTGAATGTCTTGCAAAATTTCTTTTTGTGATTGATCTTTTGTTCTATCATATAAAATTTCTAATCGATAATTGTCTTGTTGTCTTATTTTACTTGCTAATTGCATAGTTTGTGTTTGGTTATTTTCTAATGGAATTTCTTCTTCATTTTTATATAATTTAAAAGAAATACTTTCTTGTTCCTTTGTTAAAATTTCAACATAATAAGTTAAATCAATTTGAGTAATTTCTCCATTTTCTCGATAATTTTTCACTTTGAATTCATAATATTCTTTCTCTTTTTTACCATTTACTTCAATAACAGGATTATTTTCTACTATTAGAATCGGTTCTGCTATTTTCGCCTTTGCTTCTATATTTGTCTTACTGTATTCTTTCCCCATGCTATATCCTGATAAAAAAAGTCCTAATACAATTAAAATAAGTAAAATAAAAGTAATTTCTCTTTTTTTATGCTTGAATGGAATTTTTATTTTCTTCATTCATTCCTCCTTTTCTCCCTCCATTACTAAAATGTTTCTCTTTTTTATTTTTGGTAAGGACAATCTTATCTTTTATTGTCCTTACCTCAAATGTCCTATTTTTGATAGAATAAAGATTACATTAACCGTACTCTTATTACATTTTCTTATTTTCTATAATTCCTAAATGATTATCTTATGTTTGTGGTGTTACTTGTGTACCAGAAACCACTACATTAAAACTGTAAGTAGCAATATCTTGTGCATTTTGTGTATCCGTTTTATCATTATTGGCTATTTCAATAGCATCTTCTCCTGTTTCATAAAGCCATTGCCAATTAATTGTTAATGTTTTTGTTTTTTCTTCATCATTGGCATCAATCGTTCCTGATAGATTAGTTGCTAAATCTGTAATAGAATTGTATTCTTGTCCAGCATAGCTAAATTTTAAATTAGTTGGTTTACTGGTTTCATTTTCAAATTTAATTTGATATTGAATTCCGACATCCGATCCCGTAGCATCTACCATAATGTTAAAACTACCACTTGTTCCTGGAGCAATTTTGTGATCAACTAATGTTTGGTTATCACAAGTGGAAGCTAATTGAATCGTTTGTACTTCTTCTTTTTGTCCATTTACTTTAAAGCTCCATGTTGCAACTTCTGCCATTCCATCTCCTCTTATTTCTGATACATATTTAGAATAAGTTTGTCCTCCTATAAAAGCTACCATTAAGCATGATAAAATAGCAGTGATTAAAATTATTTTTTTCTTTTTGCTCAAATACGCATTCCTCCTTTTTTCTTAATTTTTAGTTTGGATAATTTTTCGATAAAATTTTTGAATAAAAAATTTTTGAATGAATTATAGAAATTTGAAAATGTAATTTTATTATAAATTCATCTTGTAAAATTGTCAATTGT
>CANQNA010000105.1 GCA_947625005.1 uncultured Bacilli bacterium | reverse complement strand
TTCAAGCGTTAATAGGATAAGAATACCTTTACGTACAGAAATCCAGAAATAGAGCCATATAAGCGATTTACAAAGCAATCTCCTTCATTTATGTAGAGTTAGCTATCCATAAGAAAAATAATATATGCTAATCATTAAATATATAATGATTTCATTACCTGCCTTTCTGGTTGTCATTTTTTTGTTATCCTCCTATTTTATGTTTGTTGTGTTCTGCTTCCTTAATCTTTACTCTCAGGAAGCTTGACGAGCTGTCATTACCTCCAATCTATACCCTGATTCTGTCAGTTCATAATCATTAAAAACCTTTTCATTTTTTATCAGGGTTTTGTCACTAACCCAAAAACAATAAATTGTTTTTAGCAGCACCGCATAGATTTTATATAACTCATTATTGATTATAACATAGTTGTTTTTATTGGGATTCATATAACATCACCTCCCTTAAACAACCCAAATCCATTCTCCGCAAAAGCCTTGATATTTTTCTACATCTGAGACTCTGTTAGGGAAAAAGTACAATTCCAGTTTGCCATCGTAGCTCATATCCAAATCTATAGCCTGATTAAATATATCAACTAATGAATTTATAACTCCCGATACTGTAATGTCTGATTTAGGGTACTCTTTCTTTAATTGTTTTATTTTTTCATATAATTTCTGTTTTGAATCATGGTCTAACAGAATCTGAATTTTTTTCTCTTTTTCATTAGTTACGTCAAATTCATTACCATGTAATTTTATAAGTTGGTATTTTAAATCATTGTCAGAATCCGTGTATTGATTAAATTTACTTACACTTTCAACACGATCTCGCATAATTTTTAGAATCGTGTTTAATTCATGCATTTTATTATTATATTTAATATGAACATAAGTAAGTTCATTTTCTTTGCATAAATTATACAAATCAATCAAATTTTCGAATTTGAAGGTTTTATCAAAGTTCTCTCTTATTTCAACATATGTTTTAATAACTCTATCTTTGTAATTCTGTGGTAACTCTTCATCAGGAAGTTTTAAAACTTCTTTGTTTATAAAATCAAATACTTTTTTTGTTGTTTTATTTTCTTTGTATTGATATTTACTCATATAAACACCTACTTTCTGTATATTCTTTTTTTATGGGAGTTAATTCCTTATTTTTCATATTCACCTCTTAAAGTAAATCTTTAAACAGTTCTTGCATTATAGGACTCAAATCCTCAGTTTGTCTCTTATATTTAGCACCTTCATGTCTTAAAATCGTATCATCAATATTCATTGCGGCTTCTGCTGCTTTCTTATAGTGTTCTTGCATTCTATAGGTATCTGGCAAATGGTTTTCTACAATTCCAATTACATAGTTGAATTTATGCGCTTCCGTTTTTACATTCGTTTCATTTTTACGTAATGCCTGTTTAATATCAGTATTATAACGTTTAAATGTCTCCAGAATAACAGAATATGAATACTGTTTTGTTTTCATCTCTTTTATCCTTTTTTTCATACTAGGAACTAATTCACAAAACATAATCTCTTTTTCTATATAATCACATATTTCATTTAGCTCCTGTTTAGCAACATCAACAGTTTTAGCAACAGGTTTTCTCTGTGCATCCTCTTGAATCTCTTCATCAGATTTAAGATGAATCCACCTATCAGGAATGAAATCATGCTCCCAGTTATAAACACCATTTTCTATAACATTATATACTCTCTCAATCTGTTTGAAACTAGGATAATCAACTTTTGAAATAGTTCTCAATTTTTCTTGTAAAATTTCTTTGCTTACACCATTGTTTAAAGCAACTTTAGCAATCTTATCTCTTTGATTCTCCAATTTAGGAAAATGATTCTTTGAATAAGTTATCTTCTCATTTAGACAAGCTAAACATAGATAACAAAGATTCTCTGATAAGGTTATTTTTTCAAGGGACTCATTGATTTTTAATCTTAAGTTTTTATTCATATTTTTTCTCCTTATTTTTTATTCTTATTTAAGAAATCATAATTCCGTTCGCTGACGCTCACTACATTATGATTTCTTTTTATTTTTTTTAAAAAAATTTTTTTTTAAAACAAAATGAGTTGTTGTGTAGTGAGCGTCAGCGAACGGAACAACAACGATTACATTGTAACACAATATGTAATAACATTATATAATACACCTCCTTTCCTTTTAGAGAAAGCCCCTCAAAACGAACATAAAATGTGTTCGAAATTTTTGATTTTAGCAGTTTTTAGTTACGAATTTCTGCTAAAATCCTGTTTAGAGCTTTCCTAAACCCCAATTACCTAACAGCTCTTTCATCCTTATAGAGGGCAAATAGAGATTAATTGATTTATTGTTCCTAATTTGAGAACGCCAAATCCATTGCAATAGCTGAGATACAGCATATAAATCTTTATCAATGGTTACACCATAAGAAGCAAAAAAGTCCAGTAATTCAACATTCGGATATACGTCTATTAGATAAGCAAGCGATTTCTTATTTGTATATTCGTTAGTTGCTCTGATATTGCACGCAACAAAGCCATTTTTGTAACTATCTTTCTCAATATACTTTTTATAATCCTCAAAGACTGAATACATGTTATCTTCTGACGGAGTTTTTACTTTATTTCTAAAGTAGTTATAAGTATTGTTCTTTAGTTTTTTTAGACAGTCCATACGATTATTCTTGACTTTGTTTTGATACCATGTCTTACTTAAAGGATTTCCTTTGCTATGTTTTTCTGGCATTCCAATTTCATTTAGCTTTCTATCATGACAAAAATTGATTAAATCAAGATACCGCCTTCTCAGAACTGCTTCCTTTGTAGGATTGTAAACAGTAAGTTCGTTATTACACAGTGTCATATGAACATATTTTATATGATGCAAGTCAAAATAGGCCTTTTGAATACTGCCATTCCACAAATATGTACAAATATAGCATTTTCTAAACAGCGTAAAAAAGACTGTTGGAAAATTCCACATGATGATTTTTGAGAATTCACCATTTTTCTTTTTAAAGAACATTAAAGAATGCATTTTACAAAGATTTCGAATGTCATTAAATCTGCCATCATAACTATTGTAATCGGCATCGTTCCATTGGAAGAAACCATTTTCATCAACAGTTATGTAGTTTTTAATCATTGTATCAAAATCTGATTTTTTAAAGTTCTTTTCATATTTGTGGACTACATCCAGACATTCATCTATGATAAGAGTATAATTTGCCTTTCTAAGTAAGTCTATTGTCTCTTCATCGATGTATTGAATTAATGCATGAGTAATTACAATATTCTTCTTTTGTTCTGAAATCAGTGTCTTAAAATCTCTCATTTTAGAACCATACTTTCGAGGTGCAAAGACATATCCATTAATTCTTTTAGCATACCTTTCACATTCATCGAGTGTAGGAAGGATACAGAGAAAACGTAATGATGATATTTGACTTTCATTGATGATTCTATCAATTACATAGGTACTCTTACCTGAACCCATGATAGAATCAATGATAATGATTTTCTCATTTTGCTTAATGGACTCAACTATTTCCTTTTTTTCTCTTCGATAGTCTAAACATAGTTTTTCACCCATATCTAAAGCATTGTCTTTTGTAATCACACCATTTTGTAATTTCTGCTCAATGGAAGCCAAAATACGCCTATATACATATGTGTCAGGCAAATTTCTGATTTCGTCAATATCATTGCCAAACAAAAGATAATCTTCTTTATTCATAAATCGCCTTTCTTCAATTATCAAGGTGCATTGAATACACTAATCAAAAGTTACCTTTATCATCAGACTATATATTGTAAAAATGAGTATAGCAAACACAACATATAGTATATGAAAGTACCTTATAATGTAACATATAATAAACTTTGAACTTTAAACTTTGAATTTTAAACTTTAAATTGGGAAAAGTAAATGACTTTACATGAAAGACAGAGATAAGAATTTTTTGATTAGAATTCAGAATCAGAAATTCAGGAATCAATGTTACCTTGTCCTTCGCTCATTACTAATCATGATTGACCTCCTTAAAAAGGTAAGTTAAACTCATAGTGTAATCCCAAATAGTATTAAATTGTATCTTTTTGACTTGCAAAACTGCTATTTTGATAGTCATTCATTTGCAATATCTTTATTTCTATATTTGTTCAAACCTTGTGTGAAATATCTTGTTGATTTTGCTTTACACAAAATCCTCTCAGGTACTTCAATTCTTTCACCCCATAGAGTATTTTTGGTTTTCTCAGGTGTGATTACAGTTTGTAATCTGAGTCCACAAAGAGGTCTAACTTGAATAGGTCTGTTTGGAGAAGCTTCAAGTAAATGCTCCTGAATGAGTCTTTCATAACAATCAATAATTGTTTTAATATCTTTTCTGGAATAATCGTTCTCAAGGAGTTCTGAGGTTTCCTGAACTAAGTCAGTCTTATTGTAAAGCCTAAAGTTTGAATCTTTCTTGTTCTTCATCATATGTATTCACCTCCTTCTCTTTTTAATAGTACATAAGATGAACATTTAAGACACTGTAATGTAATGTTTTTTTATATTCTATAGGAATAGGCTGAATTACGTGTCTCAAATTGTTCTTCACTTGTGTAATACCTATCATATAACAGATTGTCTCTATTGTCAATATTTTTTTTAAAAAAATCTTTTCAAATTTTTCAATATTTCATATATTTTTCTGTTCACTTTGTAATGTGAAAAAAATTAAATATTTAAATATTAAAATATTTGAAGGGTGAAAAAAATATAACATTTAAATATATAAATGGACACAAGGAAGATTTTAAATTAAAAGGATACTGGAGAGCCTTGAAAAGGTGGAATAATTCATTTTCATTATATGTTATGGTTCAGAACTTTGTGAAATAGAGCTTTTGAGTTCTCCTGTAGGGCTGAGAAATCCTTTATTTCAGGCCTGTGTTGTCAATTTAGCAGCTTTTAACAGCTCTCAGTTACCTCATTTGTTACTGAAACAAGTCCACCATGGCTGTAAAAGGATTACTATATCTAGAAGATTTTCTGTGTAATGATAAAAACTCAACGACAAAATGGCATAGAGCTTGAGTTTGAGCTTTCATTATATATAGGAAGGTTTGCTATATA